>CAJMMA010000007.1 GCA_905214435.1 uncultured bacterium | reverse complement strand
GCCGTCGAACGCCCAGCCCTTGCGGGTCGGGGCGGTCTTGGGCAGCGCGAAGGTGAACGAGGTCTTGCCCGGCTCGGTGGTCTTGGTCTGGGAGGCGGGGTCGGCCTTGGTCTCGCCGCCGTTCTCGTCGAAGGTCACGGTGACGTCGCGGGGCACCCACTTCCACTGGGCGTAGACGGTCGTGGACTTGGAGACCTCGGTCTTGTCGGTGAACTGATCGCCCGACCCGTCCCTCTCGGTGTTCCAGCCGTCGAACGCCCAGCCCTTGCGGGTCGGGGCGGTCTTGGGCAGCGCGAAGGTGTAACTGTCCTTATCTGCAGTCTTATCTTGCAAAAACTTTTGAGGATAAGCAGGATCGCATGCGCCATTATCATCAAAAGTCAGCGATAACTTTGCTGCGACCTGCCACATGTGAAAATCATCAGTACCGTCGGCATCCCTGACGCGCTTAAGGTAATAGCCCTCACCAACCGCATCCTCGTTGCCAAGAATAAAAGTGCTTTGCTTAGGTGCATCACCACTAGCTTTGGAGAGTACGTAGTTATCTCCGAGTGACGGCAGTTTCAAATTCTGCCAATTGTTCGGATCCACCGTATTAACAGTAGTCTTCCCTGACGATTCCCCTTTTACAATAAGGGGAATGTCGCCGCCATCATCCGTGCCATCATAGTTATTAGTGACAGCTGGCAGTCTAATTTCAGCGTCATCGCCACGGTAATTTCCTTGGAATAATGCGGGTGCCATTAAGGCAAGTGTGCCCTTATTAATAACGGCACCTTTCAAATTACTTGAACCGTGATCGATGAGAATGCCCTTACTGCCAATAGAGGTGGTTCCCTTAACGAAAATATCGTTATAGTTTTTCGCAGTATTGTATTGTTGCTCCCAAGTACCATTGATATCGACATAACCATATACGTAGGCTTGAGAGCCAGCTGTCGTCAAAACGCTGCCCTCATCTACCCGAAGGCCATTGTCTTCAATTAATTCATAGCTAGAAGCATTGTTGCAACCAAATTTGGTCGTTACATTTGTATTCGATTGACCAGTAATAGCGATCTTATTTACAGAAGAAATCGTACCGGCCGTAATTTCGGAGTTATCAGTAACATTCAATGCAGATGCGTACTTAATATAAGGAATCTCAGCCACAGTCCCTGCAATATTGATTGTGGGAGAAGAAGACCCCTTGGGAAGCCCATAGTACACACCCGTAACGCCCGTAGCTATTTCCGGTCGTCCAGCAATATTAATGAAGGAACCGTCAGAAATCGATACATTCTTGTTCGAAGTCAACGAAACGTAGCCAACACTGCCGCTATTCAGACTGATAGATAGCTTTCCTCTAGCCTTTACGCTCGATCCCTCATCCGACGAATTGGTCAGGTCGTTCTCGCAGAAAACATACCCATGAGAATCGCCCGCTTCATCCCTCAGCTCAACACCAGAAGCGTTCACGGCGATATCACCGTTTACAGCACTCCACTCTGCTCCATAAATAGAGCCAACATGGGAGCCGTGGACATTAACGGTAATAGATCCGCCAACGTTCGCTTTCTTCGAACCTTCAATAAAAGGGACATCATTGGGTATCGATCCACCTTTATCCCAGCCCCAAACATTCTCGTAAGCATCGATAACGACATCGCCATCGACCTCATAAACTCCATCTGGGATCATTTGTCCTGCGCCAATTATTGGCCAATTGCTATTAAGACGAAGCATTTTGTCGGTGTTTTCATAAGTACTGCTGCCCGCAATAATATGAATGTTGCCTTTAATAGGCGCAGGGTCACCAAAATGACCGCAAATTTCATTTACCCGACCCGAGCGAACATCAAGCGTCACGTTGCCGCGCATCTCGCAACCGTAAGTGCCTTCGATAGCAGGAGAAACTTCGGAGTTGGCATTGTCGTAAACAAGCGTGGCGTTACCACCTACATAAACAGCAGGAAAGCCGTTTCCATCGCCGCTCGACCCATCGCCGCGCATGCAACCGGGATTAACGTGATTACCGCTAGCCATGCGAAGGTTACCGCTGATCTCAAGATAGGTGTCATGCTCGACGGACCCTTGATATGAACCACCGATGACGTCATGAAGGCCAGCGCCACTACCAGGATTGATATATCCAGACGCGGCTATCACCACATGTGTGTGATCGACAGTCGACCTATAGCCACCGCCATAAAGTGTTTCAGAGAGGTTGAGCTCGCAGTTACGAGTGAAAACGGTATCGAAACCATTGCAATAGAATTTTCCTGAACCAACCACTTCGACGTTGTCAAAAGTACAAGATCCGGAAAGCATGGCACGGTTGGAGAAGTGCAAGGTTGCGCGATTATCACCGTCACTCGTCACGGTAATCTTCTTGTTAGCAACGCCGAAAGTCGAAACGTAATCTTGGGTCGGCACCACAAAAGACGAGCCGCCTTTTAGGACAAGTCTGATCTCCGATAAATTATCGGAGGCGATTTTATTCAGCGCATCCTCAAATGTTGATTGATCATTAACTTGATAAACACCAGATTCTGCTGCATCAGAATTCGATTCATCAGATGTTTCATTCACATTCACATCGTTTGACTGCTTATCCGAGACATCAGATTCAGGTTTTTGATCATCACTTGAAACCGTATTGTCGTTAGACGAAGCCTCGACCGCCCCCCCCCCTTGACCCAGAATCACTATCAGCAGATTCATTAGACAGATTCTCCGAAGTCGTGTTTTGCTGAGGGTCATTATTCACTATTACGTCAGCAAATACGCTCGTAGGAATCGTATTAAACACGAACAAAAAAGAGACGAGCCAAACGAGAGCTCGCCTGCAGCGTGGCAATCTCACAAACCGCCCTTTCTACTCAACTGACATGAACCGGTAAAGGGCGACAAAATACCCAGAGGCAAAGGCATATATTTCACTCTTACTGAATGTACTGTCTGGCACATTGGTTTTAGTTTAATACCAGTGTTTTGTCTGACAAGAGAACGCGTTTATTGCCATGAAATAGAAACGACCAAAAATTTGTGTCACGACCAGCCAGAATTGATCGATGTGCATTAATTTCCTAAGACCTAATGAACAAACAATGAACAAACTCCACACCATAGCCATGGGGAAACTAGGAATTCGCCCGGAGAAACGTTCAGCTTTTAGTTAAATGGTTAAAACGCTTCAGTTTATTGAAGCGTTTTAGTGTGCCTTTTAGAGGAATCTGACCGTTCGCCGAATAATTTCTTGCTATCATGCAAGGCGTAGGGTAAATCTCCGATCGCAAGGAGACACAAATGGTGAAAAAGTCACCGGAAAACACTACTCCCGCAATCGTGGACAACGTAGAGGCGCTTGAGGCTAAGCTCGCTCAGATGCGAGAGGCCCAGGCGCTTTTTGCTACGTACACGCAGGAGCAGGTCGACAAGATCTTCTATGAGGCCGCCATGGCCGCCAACAAGGCTCGTATCCCGTTGGCGAAGATGGCCATCGAGGAGACCGGCCGCGGCGTTCTTGAGGACAAGGTCATCAAGAACCACTACGCCGCAGAGTACATCTACAACGCTTACAAGAACACCAAGACCTGTGGTGTCCTGGAGCGCGACGAGGCCTACGGCATCACCAAGATCGCCGAGCCCATCGGCATCGTGGGCGCCGTCATCCCGACGACCAACCCCACCTCCACCGCGATCTTCAAGACGCTGATCAGCCTGAAGACCCGCAACGCCATCATCATCTCCCCGCACCCGGCTGCCGCCAAGTGCACCATCGCCGCCGCTAAGCTCGTGCTTGACGCCGCCGTCAAGGCCGGTGCCCCCGAGGGCATCATCGGCTGGGTCGATGTCCCCTCCATCGAGCTGACCAACATGGTCATGCGCGACGTCGACATCATCCTCGCAACCGGTGGCCCGGGCATGGTCAAGGCCGCCTACTCCTCGGGCAAGCCCGCCCTGGGCGTTGGCGCCGGTAACACCCCGGTCGTCATCGACGACACCGCCGACGTGCTGCTCGCCGTCAACTCCATCATCCACTCCAAGACCTTCGACAACGGCATGATCTGCGCTTCCGAGCAGTCCGTGACCGTCATCGACACCATCTATGACCAGGTTAAGGCCGAGTTCCAGAAGCGCGGCTGCTACTTCGTCAAGCAGGGTGCCGAGATGGAGGCCCTGCGTGCCGCCATGTTCAAGAATGGCGCCCTCGATCACCGCATCCCCGGCATGGCTGCCGCCAAGATTGCCGAGCTCGCCGGCATCGAGGTTCCCGCCAAGACCAAGATCCTGATCGCCGAGGTCACCTCCACCGACCCCGCCAAGGAAGAGTTCTCCCACGAGAAGCTCTCCCCGGTCCTGGCCATGTATCACGCCAAGGACTTCCAGGAGGCAGTCGACAAGGCCGAGCACCTGGTGCTCGCCGGTGGCCCGGGCCACACCGCCTCTCTGTACGTGCACCCCGCTCAGGCCGAGAAGATCAGCCTGTTCGAGCACGTCATGAAGGCCTGTCGTATCGTCATCAATACCCCGTCCTCGCACGGCGGCATCGGTGACCTGTACAACTTTGGCATGAAGCCGTCTCTGACCCTGGGCTGCGGCTCCTGGGGCGGCAACTCCGTCTCCGAGAACGTTGGGGTGAAGCACTTGATCAACGTTAAGACTGTGGCCGAGCGCCGTGAGAACATGCTGTGGTTCCGCGCTCCCGAGAAGGTCTACTTCAAGAAGGGTTCCACGCCCGTCGCCCTCGACGAGCTCGGTACCGTCATGGGCAAGAAGCGCGCCTTCATCGTCACCGACCAGTTCCTCTTCAAGAATGGCAACACCCGCGCCATCGAGGCCAAGCTCGACGAGATGGGCATCGCCCACGACTGCTTCTACGACGTCGAGCCCGATCCGTCGCTGCAGTGCGCACGTCGCGGCGCCAAGCAGATGGCTCTCTTTGAGCCTGACGTGATCATCGCCGTCGGCGGTGGCTCCGCTATGGACGCCGGCAAGATCATGTGGATGATGTACGAGCACCCCGAGTGCAAGTTTGAGGACATGGCCATGGACTTCATGGACATCCGCAAGCGTATCTTCACTTTCCCCGAGATGGGCAAGAAGGCCTACTTCGTCGCCGTCCCGACCTCTTCGGGTACCGGCTCCGAGTGCACGCCGTTCGCCATCATCACCGACAAGGAGACCGGCATCAAGTGGCCGCTCGCCGACTACGCGCTGCTCCCCAACATGGCTATCGTCGACGCCGACAACTGCATGACCGCCCCGCGCGGCCTGACCGCTGCCTCCGGCATCGACGTCATGACCCACGCCATCGAGTCCTACGTCTCCATCATGGCTTCCGACTACACCAAGGGCCTCTCCGAGCGCGCTGCTAAGCTCGTCTTCGAGAACCTGCCCTCCAGCTTCACGAACGGCGCCAAGGACCCGCATGCCCGCGAGGAGATGCACAACGCCTCTTGCATGGCCGGTATGGCCTTCGCCAACGCCTTCCTGGGCCTCAACCACTCCATGGCTCACAAGCTCGGCGCCTTCCATCACCTGCCCCACGGCCTCGCCAACGCTGTCATCCTGACCCGCGTTATGCGCTACAACGCCGCCGAGGCTCCCGTCAAGATGGGTACCTTCTCCCAGTATCCTTACCCCAACGCGCTGCACAACTACGCCGAGATGGCCAAGTACTGCGGCATCGAGGGCAAGGACGACAAGGAGGTCTTCGAGAACTTCATCACGAAGCTCGAGGAGCTCAAGGACTTCATCGGCGTCAAGAAGACCATCGCCGACTACGGTGTTGACGAGCAGTACTTCCTCGACACCCTCGACGAGATGACCGAGCAGGCATTCAACGACCAGTGCACCGGCGCTAACCCGCGCTACCCGCTCATGAGCGAGATCAAGGAGCTCTACCTGGACGCCTACTACGGCCGCGAGCCTCAGGACTACGCCGTCTGCTAGTTTTAGCACGGTTTTTAACGGCGGGGGTGCACGGGTGTTTCACACACCCCCGCCGTCGCTTCTATCGCATCGTTGAAAGGATGCAACCATGCTGCTACCCGATTCCAAGACCGAGCTCGTCCGCCGTGGCAACAAGGTCGTTTACGACCTGGGCGACAAGATTGTCAAGGTCTTTAACGAGACCAAGCCTGTCTCCGACGTGTTCAACGAGGCTTTGAATCTTGCCCGCATCAATGAGTGCGGCATCCGCAGCCCCAAGGCTCTCGAGGTTTCCCAGCTCGAGAACGCCAACGGCTGGGCGCTCGTGACCGAGAAGGTTCCGGGCACCACCCTTGCCGAGAAGATGACTGCCGAGCCCCAGCGCTTTGGTGAGTATCTCGAGATGTTCGTCGACCTCCAAATCGAGATCCACGGCTACACCTCCCCGCTGCTCAACCGTCAGCGCGACAAGTTCGCCCGCATGATCGACAGCCTTGATCAGCTCAATGCCACCACGCGCTACAACCTTCAGGAGCGTCTGGACGGCATGACCAAGGAGTTCAAGGTCTGCCACGGCGACTTCAACCCCTCCAACGTCATCGTCGGCGACGACGGCCAGCTCTATGTGTGCGACTGGGCACACGCCACCCAGGGCTCCCCTGCTGCCGACGTTGCCACCACCTACCTGCTCTTCGCCCTCAACAGCAAGGATCAGGCCGAGGCCTACCTGGAGCTCTACTGCGACCGCGCCGACATGCCCATGCAGGTCGTGCGTCAGTGGACGAGCATCGTCGCCGCTTCCGAGCTCGCTCGTAAGCGCAACGTGAACGATGAGTTCCTGAAGAACTGGATCGACGTCGTCGATTATCAGTAATATCTGAGCGATTTATTTCGCATCGGAGGCACAAGAAAACCCCGCAGCTCATATGGGCTGTGGGGTTTTCCTTTACCCATCGAGTTTATTCACGCAACAAAATAGACTGCTCCGCATCTCTTCCTAAGAGAGATACGGAGCAGTCCCGCAATTACATCTAATAGCAGAAACGTCGATTAACGGCGGGCCGCCTTAACAAGCTCGGCAACCTTGGCGACGACCTCGTCAATCGCCACGTCCTCGCGCTCGCCCGTGGCACGGTCCTTGAGCTCAACGGTGCCATTCTTAAGGCCACGCTTGCCAAGCACCACCTGATACGGGAATCCCATAAGGTCGTTATCGGCAAACTTAAAGCCGGGACGCTCGTCACGGTCGTCGACGACGACCTCGATACCCTCGGCGCACAAGCCCTCGACGATTTGGTCGCAGACGGTTGCGCACTCCTCCTTCTTGGGATCGAGCGGAATCACCGCGACCTCGTACGGGGCAACGGAAACCGGCCAGACGATACCGTGCTCGTCGTTGTGCTGCTCCACGACGGCAGCAAGCGAGCGGGACACGCCCACGCCGTAGCAACCCATGATAAGCGGCTTCTCCTTGCCGTCCTCGTCCATAAAGGTGGCGCCCATGGCCTCGGAATACTTGGTACCCAGCTGGAAGACCTGCGAGACCTCGATGCCGCGAGCAGCAGAGAGCGGCTTGCCGCAGTGCGGGCAGGGATCGCCGGCAACGACGGTGACCAGATCTGCCCACTCATCGACGGTAAAGTCGCGCTCGGGGCAGGCACCGGTAAAGTGATAATCGACCTCGTTGGCACCGCAGGCCCACTGCTTGGACTCGCGCAGGCTCTCGTCGCACACCAGACGGATGCCCTCGGGCAAGTTAACCGGTCCGATAAAGCCCTTGTGCAGACCGTAGGTCTGGAGCTCCTCGTCGGTCATCATGCGATAGCCCTTGCCAAAGACATGCTCGGCCTTGCAGTCATTGAGCTCGTGGTCGCCCGGGACAATGGCCACGACCGGCTTGCCCTCGGCGTCGATGAGTGCCAGCGACTTTCGCGTACCGTTCTCGGGGAAACCGAAGAACTTGGCGACGGCCTCAATGGTGCCCATGCCCGGAGTCTCGACCTTGGTAAGCGTACCGTCACCGGGGCCCTCAGTCACGACGACCTTGGTGCTTGCCGCCTCGTCGTCGGCAGCAAAGCCGCAATCATCGCAGTAGACGAGCGAGGCCTCGCCGGCCTCGGCCAGAGCCATGTACTCGACGGAGGTGTCGCCGCCGATCTCGCCAGAGTCGGCAACGACGGGCAGGGCCTTGATGTAGCAGCGCTCGCAGATGTTGGCGTAGGCCTGCTTCATCTTGTCATACTCCTCCTGCAAGCTCTCCTGCGTGGCGGAGAAGCTGTAGGCATCCTTCATGATGAACTCGCGACCGCGCATCAGGCCAAAACGGGGACGGAACTCGTCGCGGAACTTATCCTGGATGTGGTAGAGGTTGACGGGCAGCTGCTTATAGGAACGCAGTTCATTGCGCACCAGGGCAGTCACGGTCTCCTCGTGCGTGGGTCCGAGCACAAACTCGCGGCCGTGGCGGTCATCAAAGCGCACAAGCTCCTTGCCATAGGCATCGATACGGCCGGACTCACGCCACAGCTCGGCATCGACCATGATGGGCATCATGAGCTCCTGAGCACCGGCGGCATCCATCTCGTCGCGCACGATGTTCTCGATCTTGCGGATCGAGCGCCAAGCGAGCGGCAGATAGGAATACAGGCCGGCGGCCTCCTTGCGGATCATGCCAGCGCGAAGCAGCAGACGGTGGCTCGCTAGCTCGGCATCCGCCGGATCCTCTTTGAGCGTCGGCGCATAGAGCTTAGACATATACATTGCTCGGGTCATTTATTTCTCCTCAATAAGTTTGTCGACCTCGGCCATAAGCGCGTCGACAATTTGATCCTCAGCTACTTTACCAATGATCTGGCCATGCGAAAAGAGCAGGCCCTGACCACGTCCGCAGGCAACACCCAGGTCGGCGTCAGATGCCTCTCCGGGGCCGTTGACCGCACATCCCATCACGGCGATCGAAAGCGGCGCGGAATAGTTCTTAAGCCGCTCGGTGACCTCCTCGGCGATGGGAATCAGGTTAACCTGGCAGCGGGCGCACGTGGGGCACGAGACAATCTCGGGACCACGGCGACGCAGGCCCAGCGACTGTAGAATTCCCCAGGCGACCGGCGGCTCCTCAACCGGATCGGCCGTGAGCGACACACGCATGGTGTCGCCGATGCCTTCGGAAAGCAAGATACCCAAGCCTACAGAGCTCTTGATGGTGCCCTGAAGCTTGGTCCCCGCCTCCGTCACGCCCAGGTGGAGCGGAACATGCGGTATCTCGCGCGACAGGGCGCGATAGGTATCAAGTGTCGTCTGTACGCTATGGGCCTTGGCGGATAGCACGATGTTGGTAAACCCACGGTCCTCAAAGTGCCGCACAAAGCGTTCGCTCGACATCACGAGCTTTTCGGGCTGCGTGAGGTCGTCGCGCTCGGCAATATCTTGCTCAAGCGAGCCCGCGTTCACGCCAATGCGAATCGCGCAGCCCGCGGCACCCGCGGCATCGATGACGGCATCGACCTTAGCCCAATCGCCGATATTGCCGGGGTTGATGCGCAGCTTAGAGGCACCAGCCTCGACAGCGCCAATGGCAAGCTTATGGTTAAAATGGATATCGGCGACGATTGGCACCGGAGACTCGGCACAAATCGTGCGAAAGCCCTCGAGCGCAGCCTCGGTAGGCACGCTCACGCGCACGATATCGCAGCCAGCCTGCGCCAACGCGCACACTTGCGCAAGCGTTGCCTGGGCATCAGCAGTATCGGTGCAGGTCATAGACTGAACCACGACCGGAGCGCCACCACCGATCTGCACGCCGCCCACATGCACGGGGCGCGTCAACTCGCGAGGCAAAGGATGGGATAAAGACAATCCAAACACTCCCCTACAGAATAAATCGAAGGATGTCGGAACGAAGCATATAGACAAACAACAGTGCAAAGAGCGCGATGCCGACATAGCTGACGATTGTCTGCACTTTGAGCGGCAGCTCGCGGCCCACAATCTTTTGAATGATCTCGATGACCAGCTTGCCGCCATCGAGTGGTGGGATGGGCAGCAGGTTCATAAAGCCAAGCGAGAACGAAATGAGGGCGGCAAAGGAAAGGAACGTGGCAGGGCCGGCAGCAGCGGCCTGTGAGGACATAACGCTAATACCCACGATCGAAGAAGACTGATCGAGAATCTCCATCGTATGCTGCGGCTGGAGCAGGCGCATCACGCCATCCGCTGTCTGCACGACATAGGAGAACGACAGGCGAGCCGACGTGATGGGGTCTAAACGGACCACCTGCGTAGAGGCATACACACCTAGGCGCTCGTCCTCTTTGAGCGCAACCGTGGTCGAATGCTGCTTGCCGTCACGCTCGTACTCGATGGCGATATCGTCCTTACCGGCAGCCTTGCCGATGGCATCGTAGACATCCATCCAAGTGGAACATGAGACACCGTCAACCGAAAGGATCGCGTCACCGCCCTCGATACCCGCCTTGGCGGCAATAGACCCCTCGTCAACCTGACCGATCACGTTGGTATCCATCGGCACGGTGACACCCGCAATGGAATAGATGCTCATAAGGAGCAAAAAACCCGTCAAGATATTGACGATAATGCCCGCGAGCAGCATAAAGGCGCGCTTGAGAAAGCCTTGGCCAAGATAGGTGTGCGAGCGCTCTTGCGCAAGGAACTCGGCCTCGCCGCACGGCAGCTCCCACACATCGCCCTCGGCAGTCGCATGTTCGCGATCGAAACGGCGACCATCAAAGGTGGTATAGCCTGCCTTGTCTCGCGGCAACGTCTGATATTTGGTGGGATAGTAGCTCAGCGAGGGCTTCTCCCCTTCCTCATACCAGGGCGCGATGGAGCCCCAGCCAAGCAACAGGGCGCATGCCTCGAGCACATCCTCCTCGGAAAGTTCGAGCTCGACAGCAAGGTCGGCCACGGTCACGCGACCATGACGATAGATAGCCGCGAGCACGCGATCGGCGCACGAAACATCGGTCGGATCCATACCGCAGATGGCAGCGTAGCCACCCAGCAGCAGCGGGGTCACGCCAAACTTGGTTCCAATGCGACGCGACGTGTAATGGATGTCAAAGCGGCACGGCAGACCCAAAAAGAACTCGGTCACACGGACGCCGCAGGCACGCGCCGCCAAAAAGTGGCCGCCCTCGTGCAAAAACACGAGGACGGAAAGCATCAGCAGGCCCCAAAAGACCGATGAGAGAACGCTCAGAACAGTATCCATAAAACGAAAAAGCAATCCTTATGGGTTAGGAACGGGTTGCGGCGAGCACCTGCGCAGCCTTTTCACGCGCCCACGCATCGATGTCGCGAAGCTGCTCAAACGAATCGACCACCTGCATATCGTGGGCGTCCATGCAGGATTCCACAATGCAATCGATATCGGTAAAGCTGCAGCCATCGTGCAGGAAGGCATCGACGGCGACCTCGTTGGCGGCATTGAGCACGCACGGCATGGTGCCACCCGTCTTGCCGGCACGCTCGGCCAGTGCCAGACAGCGGAAGGTATCCATGTCGGCAGCATCAAACGTGAGCTGCCCCAGCTCGCGGAAATCGATACGAGGCGCCGGAGTATCCCAACGCTCGGGATACGAGAACGCGAACTGGATGGGAATACGCATGTCGGATGCACCGAGATGCGCCATCACGGAGCCGTCGGCGAACTCGACCATAGAGTGAATCTTGGACTGACGCTGCACGACCACGTTAATGAAATCGAGGTCGCAGTTAAACAGATGCATGGCCTCAATGCGCTCCAGGCCCTTGTTCATGAGGGTGGCGGAGTCAATGGTGATCTTGGCACCCATGGCCCACGTGGGATGCGCGAGGGCATCGGCACGCGTCACGCGATCGAGCTCGTCGCGCGTGCGGCCAAAGAACGGACCGCCCGAGCAGGTGAGCCAAATGCAGTGGGCCTCGCGCGGGTTCTCCCCCAGATAGCACTGGTAGATGGCGGAATGCTCAGAGTCGACCGGAATAAGCTGGCCCGGTTGCGCCAACGGCATAAGCAAGTCGCCACCGACGACGAGGGACTCCTTGTTGGCAAGGGCAAGGCGCTTATTCGAGGTCAAGGCCGCATGGCTCGCCTCGAGACCGGCGGCGCCCACAATAGCGACGAGCACGCAGTCGACATCGTCGCGACGCGCGAGCTCGCAAACCGCCTGCGCGCCAACGCCGAGCTGTGTGCCCTCGGGCAACTCCTGCAGCACGGCGTCATCGCCATGAGCGACATCGGCAACGGCAACCGCCGGAACCGAGAACTCGCGGGCAGCGGCAACGAGCTCCGAGGTGCTGGAATTAACGGACAGCGCCGTCACCTGCAGGCGATCGGCATGCTGGCGGCACACATCGAGCGCCTGGGTGCCGATAGAGCCCGTACAACCCAGGATGGCAACGCGAAGGCGTCCATCGGGGCCATACGTCGTCTGGAAGGACATTACAGCACGCCTCCGATCATCAGCAACAGCTGCGCGGTGATGCAGCCGAAGATAAGCGAGTCGCTACGATCGAGCATGCCGCCGTGGCCCGGGATAAGGTTGCCGGAATCCTTGACGCCCACACCGCGCTTGATGCGCGACTCGATAAGGTCGCCGATAACGCCCAGAATGGACACGACCACGCCGCACAGCAGCGCATAGGGCAGGCTGAGCTTGTAGAAGTGCGTCGCCCACAGGATGAGCCAAATCAAAACCGAGCCCAAGATGCCGCCGGCAAACCCCTCCCAGCTCTTTTTGGGAGAGATCTTGGGAACCATCTTGTGCTTGCCGATACGGCTGCCCACGATGTAGGCAAACGAATCGGAGACCCAAAGGGACGCGCAAACGCCCACTGAAAGCAGGGCGCCGGCAAAACCGGGCACGGCATCGCGCAGCAGCACGATAGCCGACAGCATAAAGCCAGTGTAGATGGGACCCATGAGCGTCACGGCCACATCAGAGATGCGGGTACGCGGCGACCAGACATACCAAATGCCCACAGCGAGCATCAAGGCAAAAAGCAGGGCATTCAGCAACATCGAATCGCCCAACGCCGACAGCGGAAAGAGTACGGCGGCAGCGATACCCATGCGCTCGTTAGCCATCTTGCCATCGAGCCTTGTCATACGGAAAAACTCATAGCAGCACAGACCGCTCATGACAGAAACAAAGATGGCCGTGGGCACGATACCCAAAACCAGGCACAGGATAAAGACAACGGCGTAGACGATACCGGCGGCGGCACGGGTAATAAAGCCCGCCAGCCACGAACCGGTGCCGCTCTTCGCTGCAGGCGCTCCCGCAGTGGCAGCCTTGCGCGCAGGCGCCGCGGAAACTGGCGTCTTGGGAGCAGATGCCTTGGGACGATCGGACACGATTAAGCCTCCTCGGTCTTGCTCAGTCCACCAAACCTACGGTCACGGCCCTGATAGGCCAAAATGGCGTCGACAAGGCCCCAACGATCAAAGTCGGGCCAATAGGTATCGGTGACGTAGAATTCGGAATAAGCCACCTGCCACAGCAGATAGTTCGAAAGGCGCAGCTCACCAGAGGTGCGAATCACAAGTTCGGGATCGGGAAGACCGGCGGTATAGAGGTGGGAAGCCACCATGTCGTCATCAATTGCGGCAGGATCGATCTTACCGGCGGCAGCGTCGGATGCGATCTGACGGACAGCGCGGGTAATCTCGGCACGCGCGCCGTAGTTGACGGCAAGCGCCAGCGTCATACCGGTGTGATCGGCGCACTCGGCAAGACCGCGCTCAAAAACGTCGCGAGTCTTCTTGGGCAGCGCGGAAATGTCACCCAAAAAGACTACGCGCACATTTTCGCGCTTCAGAAGCGGCAGCTCGTCGATAAACGTCTTGGCAAACAGGTGCATCAGAACGTTGACTTCGTGCTGCGGTCGATTCCAGTTTTCGGTCGAAAATGCATAGGCCGAAAGCACGTCGACGCCCAGGCGCACGCAGGCGGTAATGATCTCGCGCAGCGAGACGATACCCGCCTTGTGGCCCTCGGTGCGTGCAAGACCGCGCGACGTGGCCCAACGACCGTTGCCGTCCATGATGCACGAGATATGGTGCGGAATGTTATTGAGGTCAAGGTCGGAAAAACCGACGCCCGCAGGGGCGTCGGCAAAGTACTCGACCAGTTTATGCTCGTCGTATTGCACCTTAGATCTCCATGACCTCGGCTTCTTTTTCCTTCAGAAGCTCCTCGACCTTGGCGACATACTCATCGGTATGCTTCTGGACCTTGGCCTGCTCGCGACGTACGTCGTCCTCGGTGAGCTCCTCATCGCGCTCGAGCTTGTTGTTGAAGTCGCGACGGATGTTACGGATAGACACCTTGGCCTGCTCGGCGTACTCGCGGCACTCCTTGACGAGCTCGCGACGGCGCTCCTCAGTGGGAGCCGGGAACGGAAGACGAACGACGGTGCCATCGGAGTTGGGGGTAATACCCAGATCGGAAGCGCCGATGGCCTTGACGATAGCATTGATGAGCGCCTTATCCCACGGCTCGATGAGCAGCATGTGAGCCTCGGGGGTCTTGACGGCGGCAACCTGCGTGACCGGCGTGGGGACACCGTAATAATCGACGGTGATGTCGGACAGAATGTTGGCGTTGGCACGACCGGTACGGACCTTGGAGAAGTTATGCTTGAGGGACTCGAGCGACTTGTCCATATGGGCGGTGATGTTCTCTGCCATGCTTAATCCTCCTGATAGACGAGCGTGCCGACGGGCTCACCCGCGAGCGCGCGCTTGACGGTGTCCTCGCCATCGATGTTGAGGACCAAAATAGGCATACGGTTATCCTGGCACAGGGCCGTAGCTGTGGAATCCATAACCTGCAGACCGCGAACGAGAACCTCGTGATAGGTAATCTTGTCAAAACGGACGGCATCGGCGCACTTGACGGGATCCTTGTCGTAGATGCCGTCAACCTTGGTGGCTTTAATCAGAATCTCGGCGCCGATCTCGCACGCACGAAGAGCCGCGGCGGTGTCGGTCGTAAAGTACGGATTGCCCGAACCGGCGGCAAAAATAACGACGTTGCCCTTGGAAAGGTGGTTGATGGCGCGACGGCGAATATAGGGCTCGCAGATCTCGTTCATCTGGATAGCGCTCATCACACGGCAGGGAACGTCGTTATGCTCGAAAGCATCCTGCAGGGCGAGCGCGTTCATAACGGTCGCGAGCATGCCCATGTAGTCGGCCTGAGCACGCTCCATGCCACCGGCAGCGCCTGCCATGCCGCGGAAAATATTGCCGCCGCCGACAACGACGCCGACCTCATGGCCAACGGCGAGCAGCTCCTTGACCTGCTTGGCAAGATGATCGGTAACCTTGGGGTCGATGCCATATTGGCCGTCGCCCATCAGCGCTTCGCCGGAAAGCTTAAGAAGCACTCGTTTATATCGGATGTCGGACAAAGCGATCCTCCTTTAATTAGACTCTCAATATGATATCAAAGGCTCTGATAAGAGCCATGAAAAAGCAGGCTGTGAGTAAAACCCACAGCCTGCTCATTACCAGCTACAAGAGCTTATTTACTCGCCACGGACCAGACGGTCAAAGGCAACGACGGTAATGGTGTCGCCGAGCTCCTTGGAGACCTGCTCAGCGTACTTCTTGATGGTGAGGGAGCTGTCCTTGATGAACTCCTGCTCGGTGAGCACGGACTGCTTGTAGAACTTCTCCAGACGGCCAACAGCCATCTTCTCCTGGATGGCCTCGGGCTTGCCGGACTCGGCAGCCTGGGCCATGTAGATCTGCTTCTCGTGCTCGACGGTCTCGGCCGGAACCTGATCGCGGGTAGCGCAGATCGGGGCGACGGCGGCAACCTGAAGGGCAACGTCGTGAGCGAAGGTCTTGAAGGACTCAGCCTGAGCGGTCTCGGCCTTCTCGAAGGCGAACTCGACGAGGACGCCGATCTTACCACCCATGTGGATGTAAGAAGCGAGCGCGCCGTTCTCGGCCTTGCGGGCAGCGAAGCGGGAGATCTTCATGTTCTCGCCCATGATGTGAATCATCTCGGTGAGCTCGGAGGAAACGGTCTCCTCGCCCATCGGCTTCTCGAGCAGAGCGTCGACGTCAGCAGGCTCGGTGGTAGCGACAACCTCAGCGACCTTGGAAGCAAAGCCGGTGAACTTGGCGTTGGAGCCAACGAAGTCGGTCTCGCAGGAGAGCTCGAGCAGAGCGCCGGTCTTGCCATCCTCGGAGACGTACGCGGCGACAGCGCCCTCGTTGGTCTCACGGCCAGCCTTCTTGGCAGCCTTGGCAAGGCCGTTCTTACGCAGAACGTCGACAGCGGCGTCCATGTCGCCGTCAGCCTCGACGAGAGCCTTCTTGCACTCCATCATCGGGGAGTCGGTCATCTCGCGGAGCTGCTTGACCATAGCGGCGGTAATCTGGGCCATTGTGGTTCCTTTCAAAGAGATGAAAAAGAATTAACTAAGACTGATTTACTCGGCCTTGGGCTCAGCGGCCATCTCGGCCTCGGAGACCTGCTCCTTGCCGGAGCCAGCGAGGCAGGCGTCAGCCATGAGCTCGCACATAAGGGTGACAGCAGAGATAGCGTCATCGTTGCAGGGGATGCCGTACTCGACCTCGTCGGGATCGGAGTTGGTGTCGATCAGAGCGACGACGGGGATGTTCAGGCGCTGAGCCTCCTTGATGGCGTTCTCCTCGCGCTTGGTGTCGATGACGAAGAGAGCCTGGGGCAGACCCTTCATGTCGCGGGCACCACCGAGGTTGGTCTGGAGCTTGGTGAGCTCCTTGCCGAGAACAGCCTGCTCCTTCTTGGGGAGCACTGCCATGCGGCCGTCCTCGACCATGGCCTCGAGCTCCTCCATGCGGTTGATGCGGGAGCGGATGGTGACGAAGTTGGTCAGCATGCCGCCGAGCCAACGCTGGTTGATGTAAGGCATGTTGGCGCGCTCAGCAGCGTTCTTGACGGCCTCCTGAGCCTGCTTCTTGGTGCCGACGAACAGCACGTTGCCGCCCTTGGCGACGTTCTTGACGAAGGTGTAGGCCTGGTCGGCGTCGAGGATGGTCTGCTTGAGGTCGAGGATGTAGATGCCGTTGCGCTCACCGAAGATGAACGGCTTCATCTTGGGGTTCCAGCGACGGGTCTGGTGACCGAAGTGGCAGCCGGCCTCGAGCAGGGTGCGGATATTAATCTTGGTAGCCATGTTAAACCTCCTGTGGTTTGCCTCCGCGCGGGGTCATCCTCCAAAACCAACCCGGACATGTGCTACCAAAGCCCGGGCACCACGGTATGAAGTAGCCGCGCGTGCGTGATAAAAACCTGTTGCCGTGAAGCAACCCGATGAATGATAGCAGGAATGCATCTTCCTGCCAACCCGCAATCAAAACCACACACCTGAGCGCGGCGCGGGACGTCCCAGCCACTATTCGCCGCGGGGATGGGCTTGAGCCACAGCCCGCTTAAGCCGATCGGGTGTGAGATGCGTGTAGATCTGCGTCGTGGACAGGCTCGCATGACCTAGCAGCTCTTGAACCGAGCGCAGGTCCGCGCCGCCCTCGAGCAAGTCGGTCGCAAAGGTATGGCGCATCGCATGCGGGGCGATGTCGGCCGGAATGCCGGCGAGCGTCGCCAGCATATGAAACCGCCGCCTGAGCATGGCGGCACTCATGCGATTACCGCGCGCCGATATAAGCAGCGGATGCGGCCCGGTAGCGGGGTCACGACGCTTTGCCTGAGCGAGCAACTCCGGCCTCCCCTCCTCAATATAGAGACGCGTCGCCTCGAGCGCACGACGATACAGAGGGACGATACGTTCTTTGCTCCCCTTGCCCCACAGGCGCAGCGTGCGTTCGGACCACGCAATGGACTCCACATTGAGTGCTGCGAGCTCAGAGATACGGGCGCCCGAGGCATAGAGCAGCTCGAGCATCGCCGCATCGCGCAGTCCCGCGGGTGTTGAGGTATCAGGCGTCTTGAGCAGCGCCTCGACCTGCTTGGTCGTAAGGACGCCCGGCAGGTCACGCGGCAGCTTGGGCGATGCGATCGCCGAGACTGCATCGCCCTCCACGACCCCCTCGGCGGCCATCCATCGATAGAGCGATCGGATAGCCGACAGATGCGCCGCAAGCGTTCGGGGAGCCACCTGCTCACGCGAAAGCTCGGCAAGATAGCGACGAATGGTGCGCACGTCGGCAGCGAAAGCATCGATATCCTCGCGCTCGCACCAGGCAGCAAAGCGCTCCAGCCTCGAGCCATAGGCCGTCACCGTATTGGGAGAAAGCCCCTCGACACGAGCGATATAGGCGATAAACGAGTCGACGGTGTCGTACAGGTCAAAGGCTATGACCGGTCGCCTCCAAACAGATCGGGGCGAGTGGCCAGATAGGCATCAAGGGCCTCGAGCGCACGGTCCGCATAGGCCTGGTAGCGGTCGCGCTTGCTGCGGCGCTTACCATCCTCGAGTGGCGGCACCAGGCCAAAGTTGACATGCATGGGCTGGTAGCCCACGGTGGCAGGATCGGTCGCATAGCCCACGAGCGCGCCCAGGGCGCCCACGCGGGGCAACTCGACGCCCGCGGCGCCGATAGCCTCGGCATAGGTGTTGAGCGCCGCGAGCAGACCGGTCGCCACGGCTTCCATGTACCCCTCGGTGCCGGTGATCTGACCGGCCAGGCGCACGCCGGTACCAGGCACGGCAAAGGTGCCATCGAGCACGTGCGGGGCGTCGACAAAGGTATTGCGGTGCATGACACCGTAGCGGAAGAACTCAGCGTTCTCCAGGCCCGGCACCATATGGAAGACGCGCTTCTGCTCGCCAAAGGTCAGGTTGGTCTGGAAGCCCACCAGGTTATAGGCGGTCTTCTCCTTGTTCTCGGCACGCAGCTGAATCGCCGCCCAAGGGCGACGTCCGGTACGCGGGTCGGTGAGGCCGACGGGCTTCATGGCGCCAAAGCGAATGGCGTCCTTGCCGGTGCGCGCAACTTCCTCGGCAGGTTGGCAGGCCTGAAACAGATCGCCGCCCTCAAAGTCTTTGAGCACCACGCGGTCGGCCGTGGTAAGTGCCTCGATAAAGGCCTCGTACTCCTCCTTGTTGAGCGGAGCGTTGAGATAGTCGCCGCTCCCCTGCTCCTCGTAGCGCGACTGCGAAAACAGCACGTCCATATCGAGCGTGGAGGCATCGACGATCGGCGCCGCGGCATCGAAGAACGCAAGGGCGTCGCCACCGACGAGCTTCATGACCTCTTCGCTCAGCGCCGGTGAACACAGCGGGCCCGCGGCAATGACCACGTGGCCCTCGGGAATCTGCGTGACCTCGCCGTGCACGACCTCGATATTGGGACGGGCGGCAACCTCGGCCTCGACAAGCTCGGAAAACTTGACGCGGTCGACCGCCAAGGCGCCACCGGCGGGAACAGCCGCGCGATGGGCGCAATCGAGCAGGACTGAACCCATGCGCTCAAGCTCGGCCTTTAACAAGCCCGCCGCAGAGTCCGGACGGGTCGATTTAAACGAATTGGAACAGACGAGCTCTGCCAGGTGATCGGTATGGTGGGCCGGGGAGCTCACCTGGGGGCGCATCTCGCGCAGCTTTACGGCAAACCCGCGGTCTGCCAGCTGAATCGCGCACTCCGAACCCGCCAGACCGCCACCGACAACCGTCACCTGATCAAACAGCATCTGCAAACACCTTTCTAATTGACATGTTTTCCATTGTGACCGAAGGGTGTCTGGGCGTGAAGAGCAAACTTGGAGGGCGCATACCTTCCATCCATCATGCGCTCGATAAGGCCCTCGAGCTCAAGCGAACCCAGGAGTTTAAGTACGCCGACGGCATCGAGCGAGACGAGCGCCGCGATGTCGTCGACTTTGAGCGGAGAGGCGATGAGCGCATGCATCACGGTCTGCTGCGTTGGATCCAGGTCGGCAATGCCGGGAGCATCGGGGCGCGAGTAGCGCAGGGTGCCGTAGATGCGTGAGATAGCTATCTCGATAGATTCCTCGTCGATGATGCAGCAGGCACCGTTCGCAATGAGGTAATTCGTGCCACGCGACTCGGGCGATAGGATCGACCCCGGCACGGCAAGAAGTTCTCGCCCCAAATCCATAGCAGCCTCGGCTGTAGAAAACGTCCCGGAAGGCATACCCGCCTCGGATACAAAGAGGGCTTGCGACAGGGCCGCGATCACGCGATTGCGGCGCGGAAAGGCAAACTTGCGCGGACCCATGCCCCACGGGGAGATCGACACGACCGCGCCGCCCGTATCGAGTGTGCGCGTGATGAGGCCAGCACTCGAGCGCGGATAGACCACGTCGGCGCCCGTCCCCAGCACCACGACGTGTTTGCCGCCGGAATTGACCGCAGCCCAACCCGAGGCCTGGTCACAACCGACCGCGCCGCCCGAAACTACCGTCACGCCCGCCTCGACCGCAACCTTTGCCGCAAGCTCTGCCACGGCAAGACCATACGGAGAGGCCTTGCGCGCGCCGATGATGGAGAGCGCGGGCGTCGAAAGCACCTCGGGGTTGCCGCGCACATAGAGTGTCTGGGGCACATCAGAAAGCTCCAAAACGGTCTCGGGATACAACGCGTCACCTGGATGCAGCTCGAAGGTCCCCTCGGCCATCATTGGTCCCTCCTTCCCT
Organism: uncultured bacterium; assembly: GCA_905214435.1. Lineage (GTDB taxonomy): Bacteria > Actinomycetota > Coriobacteriia > Coriobacteriales > Coriobacteriaceae > Collinsella. Next base: position 42,298 of record CAJMMA010000007.1, on the reverse strand, counting down.
GGTACATCGCTGCCTCGAGCACGTGGTCCTGCGTCACTTGCTCGCTCTCGGCGACGTCAGCGATTGTACGCGCGATACGCACCAGGCGCACGATGCCGCGGCCCGTGAGATGCGTGCGCTTCGACAGGCCGAGCACACACTTCTCCGCCGCATCATCGAGCTCAAAGGTCGAAACGACGCCGTCAATGGACCGTGTCTCGTCATCCCCGGCCTCGGCATCAGCATCGTCCATACGGGATTCGCGCCAAGCGCGAAAAGCGCGACCGCGCACAACGTAGTCACGTAACTCAGCTGACGACACACCCTCCGCGCCCTCGATAATCACCTGAGGGTCGGGACGGGTCACATCGATCATCATGTCGATACGGTCGGCCAAAGGACCGCGCAGTTTAGACCGATAGCGCTCGACCATCGCCGCCGAGCAGCGACACGGTACCTCACGATCGCCCAAAAAGCCGCAGGGGCAGGGATTGCTCGCAGCCAGCAGCTGAAAGCGCGACGGGAAGGTAAAAGCCCCGTCGACGCGTACGATCCTGACGTAGCCGCGTTCGATGGGCTGACGCAGCGTCTGCAGCACACCCGTGGGAAACTCGGCAAGCTCGTCCAAAAATAGCACGCCGCCATGAGCAAGGCTGATCTCACCCGGGTGCACCGGGCGCCCACCGCCGATAAGACCTGCGGTCGAAATACTGTGATGGGGGCTGCGGAAGGGCCGGTGCCCCGCCAACAAGCCATCAATGTTCTCACCCAAAACCGAATGGATGCACAGCGCCTCCTGTTGATCCTCAACGGAAAGCTCGGGCAGGATGCCGGTCATACGACGCGCGAGCATCGTCTTGCCCGATCCCGGGGACCCGATCATGAGCAAGCCGAGTTCTCCTGCCGCCGCAAGCGCCATGCCGCGCTTGGCGACCTCCTGCCCCAGTACGTCGGCATAGTCGAGCTCGGGCTCAAAGGTCGCCTCGAGCACTTCAGAATCCAAGTAGTGCCGCGCGGCATCGCCCATGCCATGGGCAAGCTGAGACAAATGATCGATGAATCCACAATCCACGCCCGCGAGTGGCACATGCTGGTCTGACCTGCCGGCGATAAAAGACAGCCCCATGTCGCGAGCCAGCAGCTGAAACGCCACCTCGCCCTTGACGGGAAGCACCGTACCGTCCAAGCCGAGCTCGCCGGCGATAAGGCAGCGATCGAGGTTGTCACGGGGAATCTGCCCATCGGCCGCCAGAACCGCGATGGCGATGGGCAGATCAAAGCCGCTACCGGTCTTGCGAATATCGCCGGGCGCTAGGTTGACCGTAATGCCCGAGCGCGGGATCTCGAACCCGGCGGAGCGCATCGCGCAGCGAATACGACCGCGTGACTCCATCACCTCCATACTCGGAATGCCGAGCATCTGGATGCCCGGAACACCACCGGCAAGCGAGACCTCGACCGTGACGTGAATCGCCTCGACGCCACGGATGCAGGCCGCGTGAACGGCAAACGTCTCGAACGCCATCACGACACCTGCCAATCGAACGCGTTGTACTGATGCTCGATCTCAGCGATATGCCCGCCACGAATGGTGACACCCACGGCATCGAAGCGAATCGCCTTGAGCGGATAATGCTCCATGAGATAGCAACTTGCGATGCGGCGGTAGCGGCGTTGCTTTTGAGCGTCCACGGCCTCCTCGGGAAAGACCCGCGTGCTGCAATCCAGTGCAACGCGTCTGGTCTTGACCTCGGCCATCACCACGACATCGTCGAGCTCATCGAGCAGCACCAGATCGGCCTCGCCCTCGGTGCAACGATAACCCTGCTCCAGCAAGGTGTAGCCGCGCTCGTTAAAGTAGTCGATGGTGATCATCTCGCCCAGCATGCCCAGCTCGCGGGGACTGAGTCCCTTGATAAACTCGGGCGTCATCGCCCCGCAGTCGAGCTCGCCGTTTTCCCAACGCTCCTTGAGCTGCTGCGTCTTGCTCTTTTTGCTTGCGGCACTCATGGGGTCTCCTTTCCCGCACGCTGCATTGCCCCGATGATGAGGGCACCTTTCATGCGGGTAAGTACCGGAAGCAAACCAAAAGCTGACCAAATGCCGTCAAAAAACGGGCCGTACGCAGCAATGGTGTTGCATACGGCCCGCTACCAGCAGGTTTATAAAACCCCTGAGGTCCCTGTCTCCACAATTGACCTAGAAAAGGCGCTCAGTCTGCAGAAAGTTTCCGCAAAAGCTCACGCGGTGCAGTGGACAAAGTCCATGTTTGCGAATGGCCTCGATGTGCTCGGGGCTTGCGTAGCCTTTCGATTCGGCCAAATGGTACTCGGGATACTCGGCATCGTACTCGACCATCATCTCATCACGCGTGACCTTGGCCATGATGGACGCCGCGGCGATACAGGCGATCTTGGCATCGCCCTTCACCACGTCGCGCTCGTTGGGAACGGCGCCCAAGGGGTTACCGTCCATAAGCACGCAATCGGGCTCGAGCCCCGTATCGGCCACGGCGCCCGCGACAGCGGCTCGAATGGCGCGGGCCATGCCCATCTCATCGATATCCTTAGGCGCGATATGGCAAAAACCAATTGCCGTCGCCACCTCGGCAATCTTCACTGAGAGCAACTCGCGGCGCGCCGGCGTGAGCTTTTTGGAATCGTTGATGCCCCAGACGCGCGGCTCCATAGGAAGGCAGACGGCGCATACCGTCAAAGGACCGGCCACCGATCCGCGACCTACCTCGTCGACACCAACGACTACCCCATCGCCGCCAAGCTCATGCATAAGCTCGTACATGTCATTGACGCGCTCGCGCTCGGCAAGTTCCTTGGCATGGCGCTTAAGAGCACGCTCGCAAGCCTTGATCACCTGCTGGCGCGGGTCCTCGCGATAATGCTCCACGAGGGCGGGGATCTCCTCAAACGTAGCGCTCGCCAACTCACCGGCAACCTGCGATGCCGAAACCGAGCTCGTCATATTGGCCATACCAGGCCCTCCTTGCATGCAAATCAGATAAAAAGAAGGGCCACCCGAAGGTGACCCTTGTGTCCAAACGAGTGGACAGACGCTGCGATCTTCTTAGCGCTTCTCGGGGATGCGAGCAGCCTTGCCCACCTTGTCGCGGAGGTAGTACAGCTTGGCGCGACGGACGCGACCATGACGAACGACCTCGAGCTTGGCGATCTTGGGGCTGTGAAGCGGGAAGGTACGCTCAACACCGACACCGAAGGACATCTTGCGGACGGTGAAGGTCTCGCGGGCACCGGCGCCGGCCATGCGGATGACGTCGCCCTGGAAGACCTGAATGCGCTCGCGGTCGCCTTCCTTAATGCGGTAGTGAACCTTGACGTTGTCGGCGACGCGAACCTGAGGAATGTCCTCGCGGATCTGCTGACGCTCGATTGCGCGGATGTAATCCATGTGCAATTCCTTACTCTTCTAGAGGTGCCGTACCATCTTGGCCGGCACGTAGTTGAACAAACGTATTCGAGTATACACGCGCGGGTTTCTGCTGCAAGAACAATTTTTTACGCAGACAAAAAGACAAAACCCGCACATGATAACCGCCCGCCTCGCGAATGAGACGGGCGGCATGAGGGGGGGCTACACTAGGCGTCTACACCCAAAACGTTAGGCGTTGCGCTTGGCCTCGAGCTTGGCCTGAGCGGCTGCCAGGCGCGCGAGGGGCACGCGATAGGGCGAGCAGGACACGTAGTCCACGTCGGCCACGTTAAACAGGCCCTTGATGGACTTGGGGTCGCCGCCGTGCTCGCCGCACACGCCAAAGTGCATGTCGGGATTGGTGGCGCGGCCCTTCTCGACGGCCAGGCGCACGAGCTCCAGCACCGCCGCGTCGATGGTCTCGAAGGGGTTGTCTTTCAGGATCTTTTTATGCATGTACAGCGGGATGAACTTGGCCTCGGCGTCATCGCGCGAGAAGCCAAAGGTCGTCTGGGTGAGGTCGTTGGTGCCAAAGCAGAAGAAGTCGGCATGATGGGCGATCTCGTCAGCGACCATGCAGGCACGCGGCAGCTCGAGCATCGTGCCCACGGGAATATTGAGCCCGACGCCCTCTTCGGCGGAAACCTCGGCGATTACGCGCTCAATGACCTCGCGGGTCTGGACATGCTCGGCCGTGATGGAAACGAGCGGAACCATGATCTCGGGGCGCGGGTCGACACCCTCCTTGATAAGGCGGGCAGCGGCCGTGGCGACGGCGCGAACCTGCATGAGCGGCAGATCGCCAAAGACGACGGACAGGCGCACGCCGCGCAAGCCCAGCATGGGGTTGGACTCGACCATGCCGTCGATGCGACGCAGGCGGGCGCGCAGGGCAGTGAGCTCCTCCTCGGGAGCGCCGGCGGCCTCCTTCTTGGTGATGGCGACCTCGAGCTCGCGAGGATTATCCAGGAACTCATGAAGCGGCGGATCGAGCAGGCGGACGACCACATCGCGACCGGACATGGTCTTGAACATCGCCAGGAAGTCCTCGGTCTGAACCTTGAGCAAGTCGGCCAGGGCCTGCTGCTTCACGGCCTCGTCATCGGACAGGATAAAGCTCTGGATGATGTTCTTGCGGTCGCCCAGGAACATATGCTCGGTGCGGCACAGGCCGATGGCCTCGGCGCCAAACTCGAGCGCGAGTGCAGCATCCTCAGGGTTGTCGGCGTTAACGCGCACGTGGTTGGCGTGGCCGCAGGTCTCGTCCAAACGGATCTCATCGGCCCAAGACAGGATGGTGTCCAGGTCGCCGGTGAGCTCTGCAGAGACCAGGTCAACCGCGCCGTCGACGACGATACCCTGGGTGCCGTCGATGGAGATGACATCGCCCTCGCGCAGCACGCGGTCGCTGCCCTCGATGCGCACGACCTTCTCTGCCGCGTCAATGTGGAAGCGCTCAACGCCGCAAACGCAGGGCGTACCCATGCCGCGGGCGATAACGGCGGCATGGCTCGTCTTGCCACCGTGGCTGGTCAGGATGCCCTCGGCGGCGACCATGCCCTTCAGGTCGTCGGGGTTGGTCTCCCAGCGGACCAGAATGACCTTGTGGCCCTCGTTGGCGCGCGCGACGGCGTCATCACTCGAGAACACGACCTCGCCCACGGCGGCACCAGGGCTGGCGTTAAGGCCGCTGGCCAGGGCCTCGTACTTCTTGGAGGCGTCGAACTGCGGGTGCAGGAGCTGGTCGAGCTGCGCGGGATCGATGCGGCTCACAGCCTCCTCGCGGGTGATCAGGCCCTCCTCGACCATTTCGATAGCAATGCGCAGGGCGGCAGTGGCGGTGCGCTTGCCCACGCGGGTCTGGAGCATCCAGAGCTTGCCCTGCTCGATGGTAAACTCGATATCGCACATATCGCGGTAATGATCCTCGAGCGTCAGGAACACGCGCTCGAGCTCCTCGCCTGCGGACTCGAGGCCCGAGGTGGTCTTGAGGTCGGCGATGGGCTCAGTGTTTCGGATGCCGGCGACGACGTCCTCGCCCTGGGCATTCACCAAAAAGTCGCCATAGAACTCCTTGGTGCCGTCGGCCGGGTTGCGCGTAAAGGCGACGCCGGTCGCAGAGGTCTCGCCCTTGTTGCCAAAGGCCATGGCCTGGACGTTGACGGCGGTGCCGAGCTCGTCGGAAATGCCGTGCTGCTTGCGGTAGATGCAGGCGCGCTCGTTCATCCAGCTGCCAAAGACGGCCTGGATGGCAAGGCGCAGCTGGAGCTCCGGATCGTGCGGGAAAACGGGCTTACCGTCGGCGACCTCGAGCTCGGGATACAGGGTCGCCTCGACGTTCTCGGAGAAGATGCCCTTAAAGGTCTCGACGAGCTCCTGCAGGTCCTCGGCCGAAAGCTCGGAATCGACACGAACGCCGGCGACCAGGCGGGCCTGGGTCAGGGCGTTCTCGAATAGGTCGGCGTCGACGCCCATGACGACGTTGGAGAACATCTGGATAAAGCGACGGTAGCTGTCCCAGGCAAAACGCGGGTTTTGCGTCTGGGCGATAAGGCCCCGGACGGAATCGTCGTTGAGGCCCAGGTTGAGGACCGTGTCCATCATGCCGGGCATGGAGAACGGAGCGCCCGAGCGAACCGACACGAGCAGCGGATCGGAGGCATCGCCGAGTTTCTTGCCGCAACGGGCCTCGAGGTCCGCCTCGGCGGCAACGATCTCATCGAGTGCGCCCTCGGGCCACACATTGCCGGCACCGGAGTACTCGACGCAAGTCTGGCAGGTAATGGTAAAGCCACCGGGAACCGGCAGACCGATGCGGCTCATCTCGGCAAGGTTTGCGCCTTTGCCGCCAAGCACGAAGTTCATGGATTTGTCGCCCTCAGTGACACAGGTGCCCTGGGCGTCGGTTCCAAAACGGTAAACCCTCTTGCAATCGCTCACGATACTTCCCCTTCCATGCACTTACGCGCACGACCGTGGTAACGAATCGACCCGCCGAATGCGAGCCGTGAGGGTACTATACGGCGGGTTTTGGGCGGGCTTGCGCAGAGGGCGCGGGGGTTGGTAAACGTGGTAAATATGGCGGTAAACGGTAGGTAAAGTTGGTTACCTTATGAAGATACCAATGCAAGATGCTTGCAGGTCAAATGCTAGTTTATTGCTAAATCGCTTTACCAATATCGTGCATTATTTTTAGGTAGTCTTTTAGAGACGGGCATTTTTAGCTACCCCAATAAGCTAGCTTTGCTGGGCTCGGCGGGCGGCGCGGCGGGCACGGGCATCTTGGATTTCCTCCAAGTGGCTAATGATCTCGGCAGCGCTTTCCTCGATGGCCTTGCCATCGGTACGCACCACAAAGCAGCCTAGGCGCTTCATGAGGGCACGGGCTTCCTCAAGCTCGCTGCGCACACTCTCGGGCTCGGCATAGGAGCCGGCAACGGCACGGGCGTAGTCATCGCCCAAGCGACTATCGCGAATTTCGGAAATCACATCGACGGTCGAGATCAGACCAAACAACCGCATCGGGTCAACCTCGTAAATCGACTTCGGCGGCTCCATGCCATGCGCCAGTGGGACATTGGCGACCTTGTAGCCCTGATAGGCTAAATACATCGACAGCGGCGTCTTGGATGTACGCGACACACCCAGCAGCACGATATCGGCACCCGACAGATCGTCGCAACCGCGCCCGTCATCGTGCTCAACGAAATACTCCATGGCCTCGATACGATGGAAATAGCGGTCATCGGTCTTGTGAATCACGCCCGCAACGCACTTGGGCGGCACACCGATGAGCGACGACAGCACGGCAAGCGTCGGGCCGATCAGGTCGACCGAACGGATATGCAGCATACCCAGGTAATCGAGCACGCGGGCGCGAAGCGCCGGATCGACAATGGTATGGAACACGGCGACATCGCGATGGTCGGCATCGACGCGCGGCCCCACAAATGACTTGACCTGCTCAACGGAGGTCACCTTGGGCAGGCGCAAAACGCGAAAAGCCCCTTCATCAAATTGCCCGGACGCCGCAAGCACCACCTCACAAGCGGTATCGCCGAGCGAGTCGGAGATAACGATAACGGTGGGACGAGCGGTGACCGGGCAATCCATGCGGGGCTCCTTTTGCGCTTATGCGCAGGCTGGCTTACTTTTTGCGGGCAAGCTCACCGATGTTGGCAATGCCGGAGAAAACGGCCTCGAAGCGGTTGAGCAGCTTAAGGCGATTATCGCGAAGCAGCTCGTCCTTGTCCATGACCATGACCTCATCGAAGAAACGGTCGATGGGCGCGCGCAGGGCGGCGAGGGCGGCAAATGCGGTCGGGTAGTCCTCGGCAGCAAGGGCGGCATCGACGGCGGTCTGAGCAGCCTCGGAGGCGTCGGCGAGCGCAAGCTCGACCTCGCCCATCAGGCTGCGGTCATACTCCGCACCCAGCTCGGGCTTGGAGATATGCGCGGCGCGGGCATAGGCGGTCGCCAGGTTGTCGAACGTCTCAGCGTCGTTCTTGCGGGCCTCGTCGAGGGCGGCGCAGCGGGCGAAGAAGACGGACGGGGCGATGATGTGCACCGCGGAGACGGCGGCGACGGTATCGGCCGGAATCTTTTCGTCGCGGGCCATGCTCACCAGGCGGCCATGGAAGAAGTCACGAACCTGCTGGGCGACCTCGGCGGCGTCGAACTCAATGCCCTGCTCACTGTAGAGTTCGAGGGCAAAGTCGATGAGCGACGTGGGGTCGATCGGCAGACGGTCGCGCAGGATGTTGATAATGCCGATAGCGGCACGACGCAGCGCGTAGGGGTCGGAGGAGCCGGTCGGGGGCTCGCCGATGGCAAAGATACCGGCGATGGTATCGAGCTTGTCGGCGCAGGCCACGATGCAGCCAGCTGTGCCCTCGGGCAGCTCGTCACCGGCAAAACGGGGACGATAGTGATCGCGAATAGCATGGGCGACCTCGTCGTTCTCCCCCATCGCGGTCGCGTAATAACCGCCCATCACGCCCTGCTGGCTCGTGAACTCGACGACGGCGTTGGACACCAGGTCTGCCTTGCACAGGTGTGCGGCGCGAGCAGCGTCGGCGGCAAGATGGGCGCCCAGGTGAGCCTCGCGGGCGATAGCGAGCGCGAGCTGCTCGATGCGCTCGGACTTGGCGAGCACGCTACCGAGCTTCTCCTGGAAGGCAACCTTGGACAGACGCTCACGGAACTCGTCGAGGGAGATCTTCAGGTCCTCCTCGTAGAAGAACTTAGCGTCGTCCAGACGGGCGCGCACGACGCGCTCGTTACCGTCGATCACTCGCTCGGCGTTCTCGGGCTTGCTGTTGGAGACGACCACGAACTCACGCGTGAGCTTGCCCTCGCCGTCATAGATTGGGAAGTAGCGCTGGTTGGTGAGCATGGACTCGCAGATGATCTCGTGCGGGACCTTGAGGAACTCCTCATCGAAGGTACCGACGAGCACCGTCGGCCACTCGCAGAGGTTAATAACCTCCTCGAAGACCTTCTTGGGCGTATCGACATGGCAGCCGGGACGGGCGGCCTCGACCTCAGCGATACCGGCAAGGATGGCCTCACGACGACGCTCGGTAGAAAGCACGCCGGCGTCCTCGAGCACCTGCTCGTAGACGGCGGGGCTGGCAACCACATGGTCACCAGGGCCAAGTACGCGATGACCGCGCGTGGTGTTGCCGCTCGTCACGTCGGCAAACGACACGGGCACGACGTCCTCGCCCAGAAGGCAGCAGATCCAACGGACCGGACGAACAAAGGTCGCATGCTCGTGGCCCCAGCGCTGACTACGGTAGTTGGGCCACTGCAGGCCGGCGATGGTCTTCTCGCACAGGGCCGTCAGGATCGGGGTGGCCGGGGCGGAAGGAATGTTCTTCTCGGCAAAGACGTACTCACGGCCGTCGGTGTCCTCGCGACGGACCAGATCCTCGGCAGCCACACCGCACTTGCGGGCGAAGCCCTGGGCGGCCTTGGTGGCGTTACCGTCAGCGTCGAAGGCGATGTTTGCCGCAGGGCCACGCTTGACCTCGTGAACCTCATCGGTCGCGGTGGCGACGTCGGCAACGAGCGCAGCCAGGCGACGCGGGCTCGAGATCACGCGGACCTCGCCGTGGGCAAGACCTGCCTCGTCGAGACCTTTGGCGATCATGGTGCCAAGCTGCTTGACGGCATTGTTCAGCGGTGCAGAGGGCATTTCCTCCGTACCGATCTCAAACAGGAAATCCTTAGCGTCTGCCATGGCTTACGCCACCTCGCCTTCCTGGTCGGCATTCTCGTTGACTCCGGCGACCTCGGCCATGTAGGCCTCGCAGCACGCCTTAGCGACGGCGCGGACGCGCAGGATGTAGTTGGCACGCTCGACCGCGGACAGCGCGCCGCGGGCATCGAGCAGATTGAAAGCGTGGCTGCACTTCATGACGCAGTCGTATGCGGGCAGCGGTAGCTTGCGCTCCAGGCAGGAATGGCACTCGGCCTCGTAGTCGTCAAACTTCTGACGCATCATCTCGACGTTGGCGACCTCAAAGTTGTAAGCACTGAACTCGCGCTCGTTCTCGAGGAACACGTCGCCATAGGTCATGGGCGTGCCGTCGGGCAGGTAGCTCCACACCAGGTCGTAGACCGAGTTGACGCCCTGGGCGTACATGGCGATACGCTCCAGGCCATAGGTGATCTCGACGGGCACGGGGTCGACCTCGATGCCGCCCACCTGCTGGAAGTACGTAAACTGCGTGACCTCCATGCCATTGAGCCAGACCTCCCAGCCAAGGCCCCAGGCGCCGAGCGTCGGGCTCTCCCAGTCGTCCTCGACAAAGCGGACGTCATGGTCGTTGGGGTCCAGGCCAATGGCGGCAAGAGACCCCAGGTAGAGCTCCTGGGCGTTGACCGGCGAGGGCTTGATGAGCACCTGGAACTGATAATAGTGCTGCATGCGGTTGGGGTTCTCGCCGTAGCGGCCGTCGGCGGGACGGCGGCAGGGCTGCGCATAGCAGGTGCGCCACTCGGCGGGACCGAGCGAGCGCAGCGTGGTCGCGGTGTGGAAGGTACCGGCACCGACCTCGGAGTCATAGGGCTGCATAATGACGCAGCCCTGCTCGCCCCAGTACTGCTGGAGGCGCAGGATGATGTCTTGGAAGGAAAGCGATGAAGCGTTCATGCCTCTAATATCCCCTCGTCGAAACGATTACACGGTTAGGTACTGTACTATAGCGGTTTTTAGTCGATAGCGCCGATGCGGTTGAGCGGCCAGTAGCGAACGAGTGCCACGGCCATTAAATCGGAGCGGTCGACCGGCCCAAAATAGCGGGAGTCGGCTGAGTTCTCTCGGTTGTCGCCCATCACCCACACACACCCGTCGGGGACGGTGTAGGGATAGCTCACCTGGGCGCCGGGCGCCTGGACCGAAAGCGGCCAGCTCATGCCCGTGGTATAGTCCTCGTCGAGCGCTTGGCCGTCAACGACCACCTTGCCGTCCTGCAGGTCGACCGTCTGGCCGGCCGTGGCAATAACGCGCTTGACAAGAACATCATGCTCGGACGTAGCATCGGGGTTGTGGAACACCACGATATCGCCCTGCTTGACGGGCTGACCGAGCTCGAGGCTCACCTTTTGCGCCAGGATCTGATCGCCAATCTCGATCGTGTCCTCCATAGAGCCGGTGGGCACCACAAAGGGCTCGACCACAAAGGTGCGGATCAGGAAGGTGGCCACGAGCGCGATTGCGATGACCGCGATCCACTCAAAAGCGCCCCTCAACGCGGAATGTTGCGTAGGAACCATACTCACTCCTCGCTCTGCGAATACGAAGCGTCCAGAATCTCCTGCGCGTAAGCGCGCTCCTCGGGCGTGAGCCGCGCCGTCTCGATCAGGTCGGGACGCCAGCGACAGGTGCGCTCGATGGCATTCTTGCGGCGCCAGGCATCGACCTTGGCGTGATCGCCGCTCACAAGCACCGGAGGCACGCCCTCGCCGTTAAACTCGGCAGGACGGGTGTACTGCGCGTACTCGAGCAGGCCTCCGTCCTCGGCGGTCGAGAACGACTCGTCGACGTTGCTCATCTCGTCACCAAGGGCGCCGGGAATCAGGCGCACGACAGCGTCGGCAACGACCATGGCGGGTAGCTCGCCACCTGTGAGCACATAGTCGCCAATCGACAGGCGCTCGTCGGCATACGCATAGGCACGCTCGTCGACACCTTCGTAACGGCTGCACACAAACAGCAGGCGCTCGCTTTTGAGCAGGCGCTCGGCCACATGCTGCGTAAAGGGCTCGCCGCACGGGGTGAAGAACACCACGGTGGGCTTGGGACCCTCGGAGCTAATAGCCTCGATGGCCTCGGCAATGGGCTCGACCTTCATGAGCATGCCCTGCCCACCGCCGTACGGCTCGTCATCGACGGTACGATGGCGGTCGTGCGTCCAGTCGCGCAGGTTATACGCCTTAAAATCAAAAAGGCCGGCCTTGCGGGCGCGGCCCAAGATCGATGTGGACATGACGGGCTCAAACATCTCGGGAAAGACCGAAAGGGTCTCGATCAGCATGTTGTCCTCCCTACTTGTCCATATCGATCAGACCATCCATAACGTGGACGGAAATTGTTCCTGTGTCGGGAAGATCGAGCACAACCTGCTCGATCACGGGAATCAGTACCTCGCCGTACCGATCGCCCTCGACAACCCAAACATCGTTAGCGGGCGTCGACATGATCTCGACGATCGTGCCGAGCGAACCGAAGCGCTCGTCGACCACCTCGCGACCCATCAGGTCGGTATAGGCAGCGTCGAGCGAATCGAGCTCAAAATCGTCACGACTTGCCAGCACGTAGCATCCCGTGATGCCCTCGGCGGCCGTCAAATCGTCAATGCCCTCAAACGAGACCAGATCGCCATCGCCCGCATCGGTGACGGACACGACCGTGCAAAAGCGGTCGCGCTTGAGCGCCGGAGGCGTCAGGGCGACGCGCATGCCCGGCTCTAATACAGAAGGAAGCCCCCGCAGCGGCTGCGCGAGGACCTCCCCCTTCCTTCCGTGCGGCTTGACCACACGGGCGATGTTTTTGTACTGGGACCTCAAGGTCCTAGCCCAGAACCTCTACCTCGACAGCAGTGTCGAGGCGAGCGGCCAGTGCACGGGCGAGCGTGCGAATGGCCTTGATGGTACGGCCACGACGGCCGATGACCTTAGCGACGTCATCCTCGGCGACCGAAACCTCAATCGTAGAGGCGTCGTCACCATCGATGACCTCAAGGCTCACGGAATCGGGGTCGTCGACGATCTGAACAACGAGATATTCGACGAGATCGGCGATGCGATCTGAGAGCATTGCCTCACCCTCGAGCTGTGCAGCGTCAACCTCAGGCACGATTTACTCCTCGGCGCCCTCAGCGGCCTCAGCGGCAGCCTTAGCGGCCTCGGCCTCTTTGGCGAGCTGCTTCTTGGACTTCTTGACGACGGTCTCGGTCTTCTCGCCCTCGTTGGCGGCCTTGACCAGAGCGGCGACGGCGTCGGTGAGCTGAGCGCCCTTGGACTGCCAGTCGGCGATCTTCTCGAGGTCGAGGTTGATGGTCTTGGGGGCGGTCATCGGGTTGTAGCGGCCAACCTCCTCGATGATACGACCGTCACGCGGGGCGCGGGAATCGGCGACGACGACACGGTAGTACGGACGCTTCTTAGCGCCGTGACGAGCAAGGCGAATCTTGACTGCCAAAGGAAACTCCTCCAACCAAGCAGCTTTAGGCTGCAACTACAAACAAACAGTTGAACATAATACGCCATCGACGCGGGCAGGTGAAGTCCGTGAGACCAACTTCTTCGGTGTAGTCGAGGGCAAATCCATATCTTAGACAAGAATTCGGGATTTGCAAGCACATACACGCACCCCACATGAGCTGCGCGGTATACTCATGACATGGAAAGACGCGAACATACATACGGTTATGAGGATGCCATGGGCGTCACGCCGCCTCCCTGGACGGGTCCGGCGGTGGGCCTGATGGACCTCGATGCGTTTTTTGCGAGCGTGGAAACGCTCGATCATCCCGAATGGCGCGGAAAGCCACTCATCGTGGGTGGCGATGCCGATTCGCGTGGCGTCGTGTCCACGTGTTCGTATGAGGCACGTCGCTTTGGCGTGCACTCCGCTATGCCCTCGGCCGAGGCGCGGCGCCTCTGTCCGCAAGCCATTTGGACGCATGGGCATTTTGATCGCTATCGTGAGGTCAGCGCGCAGGTCATGGCGATTCTCGCCGAGGAGACGCCGCGCGTGGAGCGCGTATCCATCGACGAAGCCTTTATCGATATCACACCGGGCCGCTTTGCGCCCGAAGACCCGCTGCTGGTTGCGCGGCGCATAAGCGACCGCGTGGCAGCGCTGGGAGTGACGTGCTCCATTGGCGTGGGCTGCAACAAGACGGTTGCAAAAATTTCGAGCGAGCGTGACAAGCCGTTTGGATTGACCATCGTGCGCCCCGGGACGGAACAGCGCTTTTTGGCCGCGCTGCCCGTGTCTGCCATGAGCGGCATCGGGCGCTCTGCCGAGGAGCGGCTGCGCCGCATGCGCATCTACACCCTCGGCGAGCTGTCACGTGCACCGGAATCCACCTTGGCCTCTATTTTTGGTGTCAACGGCGAACGCATGCGCCAGCGTGCGCTGGGACTCGAGGTTTCCGAAGTCACGAGTCTGGACGAGGAACGCGAGGTTAAATCGGTAAGCAATGAGCGCACCTTTGCGAAAGATTTGACTGAGCGTGGGGATATTGAGGCGGCGATTGCGCTGTTGGGAGAGTCAGTGGGACGCCGCCTGCGCCGTCAGGGACTAACGGGCGCCACGGTAACGCTCAAGCTTAAGTATTCGTATGGCAGCGGGCGCACGGCACAGCGCCGGCTGCCTCATCCGACCGACGATGAGAACATCTTCGTGGCGGTTGCGCTCGAACTGCTCGACAACATCTGGCAGGAAGGAATGCATGTTCGCTTAGCAGGCATCGGCATGAGCGACTTTGACCATCAGGGCGGCATCCAGACTGACCTGTTCTGCGAAGTCGACGACCGCGGAGCCCAATCCAGCGACCGACGCGACCTCTCCGTCGCCATCGACGCCGTCCGCGACAAGTTCGGCGACACCGCCCTATCCTTCGGCCGTCAATCCCGCTTCAACGATTAACCGCCTTTGGGCAAAAAGAAAGCCGGGCAGATACGGAAAACCGCAACTGCCCGGCGATATGCGTGAGAGTAACTAAAACCCCGTCCCAAATGAGCTCCTAGAGGAGGTCGAGGGGAAGCTGGGGAGCGTCGCCCCAGAGCTTCTCGAGACGGTAGAAGTCGCGCGCTTCGGGAGTGAAAACGTGGACGACAACCGAACCATAGTCCATGAGCATCCAGGTCTTCTGCTCGCGGCCCTCGATGGAGAACGGATGCTCGCCGCAAGCCTCGGCGACCTTCTCCTCGATCTCGTCGACGATCGAATCGACCTGGCGGTTGTTGGTACCGGTGGCAAGCACAAAGTAGTCGCACACGTCGGAAAGCTCGGTCAGGTCGAGCACCTGAACGTCCTCGCCCTTCTTATCGTAGGCGGCCTGCGCGGCGGCGCGGGCGACATCCTCGGCGGCGACACCGCTCGCGGACAGCGAGGCGGCGGTGCGGTCGGACGTGGCAATGAAGCTCTTGTGCTCCACGCCTTCAAGAATCTGCTCGTCGGTCATGGTCTCATCGGCCATGGAATACCTCTTTCTAGACACACCCGAGCTAGCGCAGCTGGGCGTAATGGTTGTAAATCGTAATAGCCGTGGGATAAAGATAACGCCCGGACTGGATCACGTAGACCAGACCCTGCGCAAAACAGGAGAAGAACAACTCGTCAAGCGTCGACTCCCCCACCATCTTGCGCAGCGCGATGGCATAATCACCATGGCGGTTGGGCTCGATGGCATCGGCCACAAAGACCACCATATCGAGCGGCGTCATGTCGCAGGCGCCAACGGTGTGACGGTCGACAGCCTGGAAAACAGCAGGCGACAACTCGGGGAAAAGCTGCGGAAGCTCATAGGCGGCAACAGGACCATGCAAAAGCGGCGTCGCGGCGGAAGGAGAGCCGGCAATCTTAATGCCGTAATGCAGAGCGCGCGTAACCAGCTCGTCGTCGGAGAGCACTTTGTCCCAGTCGTGGATCAGACCGGCAGCAGCGGCATCAAAGCGGTCAACGCCGTAGACCTCGGCCAGATGAAGTGCGGTCTCGGCAACACCCAGCGAATGCACATAGCGCTTGCGCTTATCCTTCATTCGAACATCGAGCAGCTCTTGAATGCGCTTGAGCAGCGCGTGCTCATCGCCCTCAAACTGATCCTCTACCGACAACGTAGACCCCCATCACTCAAAATCTTCTTGGCCCAAATCGGCATATAGCCTGCGT
This sequence comes from uncultured bacterium, assembly GCA_905214435.1. Taxonomy (GTDB): domain Bacteria; phylum Actinomycetota; class Coriobacteriia; order Coriobacteriales; family Coriobacteriaceae; genus Collinsella. Next base: position 26,466 of record CAJMMA010000007.1, on the reverse strand, counting down.
TTGCGAATGTAGCCGAGCACGGACTCGCTCGTAAGATAGCGCACGCTCATACCGCGGGCAACTCGCTTGCGAATGTTCGTCGAGCTGATCGCCAGCGCCGGAATCTGAATATAGCGCACGTCGAACGGCAGCCCCGACTCTTTGATTCGGGCACGCGCCGTATCGATATCAAAGCCCGGTCGTGTCGCCGCAATAAAGGTAGCAAGCTCAGCGATTCGTTCGGCATCATGCCAGGTCACAATATCGATAATCGCGTCGGCGCCCGTAATAAAGTAGAGCTTTACCTGCGGCGGGTAAAAGTCGCGAAGGGCATGAAGCGTATCGGCCGTATAGGTTACGCCCGGACGGTCGATCTCGAACCGGCTCGCCAAAAAGGCCGGGTTCGCGGCGGTGGCGAGGACCGTCATGGCGTAACGGTCCTCGGCAGGCGTCACCGGCTTGTCAATCTTAAAGGCAGGAGAGCCCGCCGGCATAAAGAGCACAGCGTCCAAGTCGAGCGACTCGCGCGCCTGCTCGGCGGTCACCAGGTGCCCGTAATGGATGGGATCAAAGGTGCCACCCATAATGCCAAGCCTAAACTCCTGCCCGTCCTCTAGAGGAAGCTCGGGCAAACCGATTCCACCGCGCAGCGACATGGCTTACTCGCTCTCCGAGGTCTCGGCATCGTCCGCGGCATCCGCCGCATCAACAACCTCGACGCCCTCATCCGCAGCATCGGCCACGTCAATGGCCTCAACGGCAACGTCCTCGCCAGCATCCTCGAGCTCCTCGTACTCCGAGAAGTCCTCGGCGCCCTCAAAGTCAAAGGCGCGCTGGCAAATGCGGACCTCGTCGCCCGCACGGCAACCGGCCTTCTCGAGCGCGTCGTCAACACCCATACGCGCAAACTTATGCTGCAGGTAAATAACGGCTTCCTCGTTTTCCCAGTCGGTCTGGATGACCATGCGCTCGATGGCACGACCGACCACGCGGAAGGCACCGGGCTCTTCCTGGACAATGCGGAAACGCTTCTCACGCTGCAGGCGGCGGCGCTCCCACTCATCGTCGCGCAGGTCGACCGGTTCATCGGAGACCGCCAGCTCGGCGCGGAGCTTGGCCACCTGCTCACCTACGGCAAGCATCAACGTATTGAGACCGGCGCCCGTCACGGCAGACACGGCAAAGAACATATGTCCATCGTCGAGCGCTGCGCGCTTGAGGTCGGCAATCTTATCGGCCGTGCCCGGCGCGTCGCACTTGTTGGCGACAACGATCTGCGGACGCTCCGAAAGCTCGGCGCCATACTGCTCGAGCTCGCGGTTGATGATGCGATAGTCCTCAACCGGATCGCGATCCTCAAAACCGCCCGTCATGTCGACGACATGCATGATCAGGGCTGTACGCTCAATGTGGCGCAAGAACTGGTGACCCAGGCCCTTGCCTTCGCTCGCGCCCTCGATAAGACCGGGGACGTCGGCAACGACATAAGAATATTCGCCGGCACGCACCATGCCCAGATTGGGCACGAGCGTGGTAAACGGGTAGTCAGCAATCTTGGGGCGGGCGGCACTCATGCGCGCGATGAGCGATGACTTACCCACCGAGGGAAAGCCCACGAGTGCGGCATCGGCCATAAGCTTCATCTCGAGCTCAATCCAGTGCTCCTCTGCCGGTTCGCCCAGCTGAGCAAACGCGGGCGCGCGGCGCACCGACGTCACAAAGTGCGTGTTGCCCAAGCCGCCGGCGCCACCAGGGGCCACGACAACGCGCTCGCCATCGTGCACCAGATCGGCAATCTCGAACATCGGGGTCTGCGTCTCGGGGTCGAGCTCGCGCACCACGGTACCCATAGGGACCTTGAGAATCAGGTCCTCGCCGCTCTTACCGTTACGACGGGCACCCTGCCCGTGCGTGCCGCGCTCGGCGCGGAAGTGATGCTTAAAGCGGTAATCGATCAGCGAAGACAGCTGAGCATCGGCCTGGATGACGACATTGCCGCCACGACCGCCGTCGCCGCCATCGGGGCCGCCCTTGGGGACAAATGCCTCACGCCTAAACGACATGCATCCGGCTCCGCCGTCGCCGCCGCACACGTTAATGCGGCTGATATCGGTGAACTGTGACAACAGAATCGCCTCCTACAAAAAAGAGGGAGACCCTTGAATCCTAAAACTCAAGTGCCTCCCACATATGTGCTCTATGAAGGGTGAATTACGCGTTCGCGAGCGGGCGTACGCTGACCCTGTGCTTGATACCCTTGTGGAACTCAACGGTACCGTCGACCAGCGCGAACAGCGTGTCGTCCTTGCCACGGCCAACGTTCTCACCCGGGTGGATGTGAGTGCCGTGCTGACGGACGAGAATCGTGCCCGTGGTTACCGTCTGGCCGGCATAGCGCTTCGTGCCAAGGCGCTGACCGCGAGAGTCACGGCCATTACGGGAGGAACCGAGTCCTTTTTTGTGTGCCATTGTGTATACCTACTCTTTCGTTACGAGTGTAATCTACTCGGCGACGGGAGCCTCGGCAACAGCCTCGGCCTCTGCCTTGACAGCCTTCTTGGCGCGGGACGTAGCCTGGACCTTCACGATCTTCAGCTTGGTGAGCTGCTGACGGTGACCCTTCAGACGACGATAGCGCTTACGCTTGTGGAACTTGAAGACCAGCTGCTTCTCGCCCTTGAACTGCTCAACGATCTGAGCGGTAACCTTGGCCTTGGCCAGCTTGTCGGGATCGGTGACGATCTTCTTACCATCGTTGAGGAAGATGACCGGCAGGGTGACCTTATCGCCCTCATTGCCCTCGATCTTCTCGACGGTGATGACATCGTCGGTGGCGACCTTGTACTGCTTGCCGCCCGTGTTAACGATTGCGTACATGTTTACTTGCCCTTCATGCATCAGTTAGTGCAACAGCCGAATATAGTAGCAGGCGAAAATACCCCCGTCAACGAGTATGTGGAGCAAATCCACAAGTTCGCACAGGTATGGGGCTGACGAGTCGGCCCTCGTCGTCCTCGCATGCTTGATTCTGACGCTCGACATCGTAGGAGCAGATGGTCACGAGGTCTTGCATACCGGTGGAAACAATAGGTGCATCCACGCCCGGGGTCAAGCCCTGCAACAAAACATCAGCAGCGGAAAGCAAAATTTCCGGACGCATGGAGCCCTCGTTGTCGGCATGGGTGTCGAGCATGAGCACCAAATGGTCCGGGCGCTCCCCCGCCGTGAGCTCATAGCCCACGAGCGTGTGATCCAAATCCAAGCGCTTGCTCTTTTTGCCGCGCGCGTAGTCGATGCTATGGTCCGCGCGCAGCGTGTCAATCGCACGACGCACCTCGTCGGCGCTTACGGGCGCCTCGGGATCCAAGTGCAGGTCGATGCGATACGACAGACGCGTGAGTTGCGCCGTCAACGCCGGCGTGCGCACGTCGATGTACGCCGCCTCGATGGGCGCCAGATCGGCCGGAGACGCCGCAGCTAGGCGCCCAAACGCCTCGTCGAGCGCCACGAACTCGGTCATAAACAGGTCATACCACTCGCAGATCGACGACGTACCCACCGGTAGCGCCGAAGAGAAGCCCACTCGCATGTGCGGAGAGAAGCCCTGCGTGACGGCATAGGGAAGTCCCGCACGGCGCACGATGCGCTCAATGGAATGGATTACTTCGAGATGGCCCAGGTACTTAAGGCGATCGCGCTTGCCATAGCGAACACGAAGTCTAAAGAGCGTGGGGTTGTCGGTCAGGCGCTCACTCATGCGCGATCACCCATCAATACATTCTTGGCGTGGAGCGTGGGGCAGATTCCGCAGCCGGTGCACGACGTGCGGGTGCAGTCGGGAGTCGTGACACCCTCGAGCGAGCGACGGTACTCGCGCTCGAGGAAGCCGCGCGTGCAGCCGGGGCTCACATGCTCCCACGGCAGACGCCAGTCCAACTCGTAGGGCAGGTGCACGAGCTCATTGAGGTCGATGCCGTTTTTGGCAGCAGCCTCCTTCCAGTTATCGAGCGAGAAATGCTCTACCCAGGCGTCAAAGCGAGACCCCGAGCGCCAAGCATCGATGATGACGGGCGTCATGTCACGACCGGCGCGGGAGAGCGCGGCCTCGATGAGCGAGGTCTCGGCATCGTGGTAATGCACGCGGACGGCACGGTTGCGAACGCTCGTGATAAGCAGCTTCTGGCGACGCTTGACGTCGTCGTAGTCGAGCTGCGGGCACCACTGGAACGGCGTGGCAGCCTTGGGGATAAAGACCGAAACCGAGATGGATACCGAGATCGAGCCGCGACGAGCCTTGGGCACCACGGAACGACCGAGCTCCAGCACGTGATCGGCCAGATTGGCGATGGCCACGATGTCCTCGTCGCGCTCGCCGGGAAGGCCCATCATAAAGTAGAGCTTCATGCGGTTCCAGCCGGCCTCGAAGGCCGCCTTGGCCGCACGGTCCAGGTCCTCCTCGGTCACGTTCTTGTTAATGATGTCGCGCATGCGCTGGCTGCCGGCCTCGGGTGCGAACGTCAGGCCGCCCTTCTTTTCGCCGGCGACCGACTCGGCCATATCCACGCCAAATGAATCCAGGCGCTGCGACGGAATAGACACGCGAATACCCGTATCCTCCAGGCGACGGTTGAGCCTGCCGAGCACGTCACGAATGCAGGAGTGGTCGGTCGTGGAGAGCGAGGTCAGCGACACCTCGTCATAGCCGGTCTTTTCCAGACCCTGAATCACCGACGAGACGATCTGGTCGGCCGAGCGCTCGCGCACCGGGCGATAGGTCATGCCGGCCTGGCAAAAACGACAGCCGCGGGCGCAGCCGCGCAGGATCTCGATAGACAGGCGGTCGTGGACCAGCTGCGCATAGGGCACGCACGACTGCGACAGCGGATTCGTGGCACCGAAATCCTCGACGACGCGCTTGTAGACCACGGTCGGCGCATCCTTGCCCTCACGCGGCACGGTGTAGCCATGCGGCGAGCAGGGCTCGTCATGGCGCACCTCATAGAGCGACGGCACGTAGTTGCCGGCAATGGATGCAAGCTGCTCAACAATCTGCGCGCGCGGGACTCCTTCGTCGCGCAGGCGGCGATGCAGCTGGCAGGTCTCGAGCAGCGATTCCTCACCCTCGCCGATGAGGACGGCATCGAAGAAGGCCGCGTACGGCTCGGGGTTGTACACCGAGGGACCGCCGGCGATGATGATGGGGTCGTCTTCGCCTCGGTCGGCCGCCAACAGCGGAATGCCAGCGAGGTCGAGAGCCTCGAGGAAGTTCGTCACCGCCATCTCGTGCGGCACATGCAGGCCGACAATATCAAACGAAGCGACGGGGGCAGCGCCTTCGAGCGACAGCAGGGGAATACCCGCCTCGCGCATGGCGTCACCCATATCGGGCCACGGCACATAGCCACGCTCGCAGGAGATGCCCTCGGCCTGGTTAAGGATGTTGTAGAGGATGGCGATGCCCTGGTTGGGCAAACCAACCTCGTACACATCCGGATAGATCAGGCAGCAACGATAGTCGGCATCGGCCTTTGAAAGCGTGCCCCACTCGTGATCGATATAGCGACTCGGCTTTTCGACCTTGGCGAGCAGCGGCTCAATTAAATGAAAACAGTCTTGATACGGAACGCGCAACGGAAAACCCCTAAGCAGCGAGATCGGATGCGTCCTCACAGGACGCCATAGGACGGGTAGCGCCCGCGACCGTGGTCACCAGATCGCGAACGCGGGAGAACGTGGCAGTGACCACCTCGTTGGCACGGCTGTAGTCGACATCGCGCTCGTAGAGCGAAACGAGCGCACGGCCCATGCCATAGGTGCCCGCGGCAGCAGTGAGCGCCTTGACGGCAAACCCAATATGCGGCGTCTGCTTGACGAGCGCACGGGTGACCGCGCGGATCACAAGACCGCCGGCAAGCACGCCCGCGACCTCGTAGCCGCGCTCAGGCTTAATGCCGCGTCCAAAGACGGCAGCGAGCTCAAAGAGCATGCCCACCTGAGCCAGCGCCATAACGGGATAATCGGCGCCCGGCAAAAACACCAGCGCACCGGTCGCCATATTGGTGAGCGCGCACGAGGTAATGATACGATTGGCCGCCGCGATGCGCATGAAGGCAAAGTTCGCCGCAAAAGCCGTTTCCTTTTCGGTGCGATCGAGAATCCAGCGGGCAAGCGTCTCGAGCAGATACGTCTTATCGGTTGCCGCCACCACGCCGAGCATGGGCGTGGACTCCTCGATAAACGGCACCTCCACAGCAAACTCGGCAAGCACGCACACGGGCGCGCCGGCGATCACGAGCTCCTGCACGGCACTCTCCAAGCGGTCGGAACCGCACGAGAGCACCAGTACCACATCGGTATCGGTCTTTGGAGTAATTCGCTCCTCCCCCAGACGCTCGACGCGCACAATGCCCGAGGTCGTCTGCGGCACAAAGGCGTCACGCACCGTCTCGGCCAGAAAGCGCGAGGCGGACGAATCCAAATAGACCGAGACGCGCACCGGCGTATCGGAATCCTTCTTAACGGACGCGCCCATCTTAAAAGCGCGGGTCAGCTTATCTACGGGAATTTTCATAGCAAACCCCTCCAGCGGTTACGCGGCGCCCGAACGATGCCGCCATATGGATTGTACGATACCCACCGTCAGCAGCTGAATCATCATCGAAGACGAACCGAAGCTAATAAACGGTAGCGGAATACCGGTAATCGGCATCATGCCAATGCACATGCCGATGTTTTCGAAGGTCTGGAACGCCCACATGCCAACGATGCCCACACACGATAGGCGCAAGAACAGCGACTCACACTTAAAGGCGACGCGAATCGTCGAAAAGATCAGCAGCACGTAGAGGCACAGGAGCAAAAAGGAACCGCAAAAGCCAAAGGTCTCGGATAGGAAGGCGAAGACAAAGTCGGTGTGGAACTCAGGAAGAAAGCCGCCGGCCGACTGCGTCGCATGGCCCAAACCCTTACCAAAGAAGCCGCCCGAGCCAACGGCGATAAGCGACTGCTGCAGGTTGTAGGCATCGTCCGAATCGGCATTATCGGGGTCGATAAAGACCGTCAGGCGGTTCATCTGATACTGCTTGATGAGCACATCGTGGCCGAGCAACGAATCAAAGACCGAATCGAGCGCCAGGACGAGGGCCACCAGGCCCACAAGCAGGGCCAGGGTCGACAGCACCCATTCGCGGCGCGCACCGCTCATGCAGATGACGATGGCGCCCGAGACCAGCACGACCAGGCCCGAGCCCAGGTCGCCCATGGCAACGACGGCCAAAAACGGGATGGACAGCATGCCGCAGAGCTTGACGTAGTCGCGAACGGTATCGATGCGGCCGTTATACTGCGAGCCAAGCGTGGCGATAAAGAAGATGGTGATGAGCTTGGCAAGCTCGACCGGCTGGAATGTCAAGCCGATACCGGGAATCTTGATCCAGCCTGTCATGCCCAGACCGCCCGTATAGGACAGACCCGGAATCTTGGGCGAGAAGATCACGATCAGGTCGATGACGAGCAACGCCGTCGAGAAATTGGAAATACCGCGCAGGTCGGTACGCCAGACCAGCACCGCCAGCAACGCCCCGATACCAATTCCCAGCAGATGGCGTGAGAACGAAGCATCGGCCTTAAACTGCGAAGCCGACCAGATAATGATGGCACCGTAGGCGACGAGCGCCACTGTGGCCACGAGCACACCGATATGCACCTTTTGGCGAAACGTGCCGCGCGAGGCCGAAAGTTGCTTGTTGACACGGTCCAGGCTGCTGCGAGAGCCGGTCTTGGTTGAACGGAACAGATCCGCCGGAGAAAAAACCATCGCAACCTCCTATCGAACCGAAGAATCGCCCGAGGCCGAAGAGGTATCGGGCTCGTCATAAATCACGCCGAGCACATCGCGCACGACATGCATCGCGGTATCTGAGCCACCGCCGCCCTGCTCCAGGACAGTAGCGATGACATACTTGGGATCATCGGCCGGCGCATAGGCGCAAAACCACGCGTATTCGTCCTCGCCGCTTTTCTCGCCCGTGCCCGACTTGCCGTACACCTGCGGCGTCAGGGTGCCAAAGTGAGCCGCCAAGGACGTCGATGCCGTGTAAATCACGTCGTGCATGCCGTTGCGAACAAGAGCCAAATCCGAATCGCTGTTGATCTTGGCCTCCAGGCGCTTCTTCTTGCCCTTGCCGTTGTACTTATAGGCATCGCCGTCGCCATCGCGCGACACGGCAGACAAAAACACGTGAGGCACGTACTGTTTGCCGCCGTTGGCAAGGCCCATGTAGGCGCATGCCATCTGCAGAGGCGTCACCAAAATGTCGCCCTGGCCGATGGCGATGTTGGTCATATCGCCGGCATTCCACTTGCGGTCTTCGGCAGAGGCGTCGGTAAAGTACGACTCTTTCCACTCGGCATCGGGAATACGGCCCGCGCCCTCACTCGGCAGATCGATACCGCAGGTCTTGCCTAGGCCCCAGCGACGAAAGACCTCCTGCAGCCCCTCGGAATGTTGCTCGTCATAAAAGAACGCCTTGCCCATGTCGTAGAAGACGGGGTCGCACGAGTTGGCGATACCCGACTGCAGCGTCATGGTGCCGTGGCCAGACGTCAACCAGCAGCGCTTGCCCCAAGCCTTGCCCAAGCCCGTCCAATAGCCCGTGCAGTTGGTTGTCTGTGTTGAAGTGTAGGTTCCAAACTCAAGACCGGCCAGTGCCGAAAGCGGCTTGATGGTCGAGGCCGACATGTACTGTCCGCTAATGGCGCGGTTGAGCAGCGGGTGCGAACCCTTGTCATCATTGAGCTCGGTCCACACGTCATTTGAGACGCCGCCGATAAAGACGGAAGGATCGAACTTGGGCTCGCTCGCCATGCCCAGGATCTCGCCATTGTTGGGATCGAGACACACCACAGCGCCGTTGCCGGCATTGCTGTAGCCAGTGGTCTTGGCAAGCTCGATGGCGCTCGCCAGCGCCGTCTCACAGGCCTGTTGAATCTTAAGGTCGAGCGTGAGCTTAATGTCGGAGCCGGCCTTGGCGGGCACGGCGCCGGCCTGACCGGTCACATTGCCCGAGGCATCGACCTTGACGGTCTGCTCGCCACGAATACCCTGCAGCAGGTTTTCGTAGTAGCTCTCAACACCCGCCTGGCCCACGATATCGCCCGACTGGTACGTAATCCGGCCAGCAGAAGCATCATCATCGCCAGAGGTTTTCTTATTCTGGGCCTCGAGCTGCTCGGAGGTAATGGTGCCGGTATAGCCCAAGATATGGCATGCCGTCTCGCCATATGGATACTGGCGCTCGGTACGCTCGGCAATCTTGACGCCCGGGAACTCGCCGGCGTGCTCCTGAATATAGGCAACCGTGGAGCGACGGACGTCCGTCGCGATGGTATGCAGGCTCTGAGCACCCTCGGAATTGTCCTGAATATTGCGCAGAACCGCCACGTAGGGCATACCGAGCACGTTGGCAAGATGGCGAACCAGAACCTCATCCTCGGCAAGGTCGCGGTAGGCCACGACAGCAAGTGAGGGACGGTTCTGGACAAGTGCCACGCCATTGCGGTCGAGGATGCGGCCGCGCACAGCGGGTGTGGTAACGGTGCGCGTCTGATTGCTATTAGCCTGCTTTTCGTAATAGTCCGACGAGACCATCTGCATGCCCCACAGCTTGACGGCAAGCGCCGCGAACATCGCGCCCACACCCGTGGTGAGGATGGAGAAGCGGCCCTTAAAGGCGGTCGCCGCGGTATTGCCCTCGCCCTCGGTGGCGCGCGGGGCCGTTCCATGCTGCGTATCGTAGGTAAAACGAGAATCGCCGCGGCGCATGATGACCAGCGCGACCACGATGGCCACTACCAGCACGATACCGGCGATAATAACCGTCATCTGGGAAGACATCTACAGGCCTCCCCTATTTGAGCTTACGGGTCTTGGGCTTAAAGCGCATGCCCGTCTGGCGTCCGCCACGTGCGGAGAATCCATAACCGGACTGCGGCACGACGCCGGACATCAAAAACGGAATGGCAACCAGACCCGTCAGGATCGAAGACGGCAGCGCATGGCCGAAGATCGCCACGACAAAGCTCGTCTCCAAACCCATAAACAGCAAGATGATGCTGTAGATCACATTAATGACGAACGCGAAGGCGCCCACCGTGATGCCGCGCGCACTCGGGGTACCGCCCGTCTGACCGGCAGCGCTATGCACCAGGGCAAAAGAACCCACGGTCAGCAGGAGCGACATAACGCCCACCGGCACGGCAGCGGAAAGGTCATAGAACAAGCCGCTGCAAAAACCGCACACGACGGCACGGGTCGGGTCGCCCGAGAACACGCTTAGGCACACCAGGATAATCATAAAGTTGACGCGACCGCCCGCAATGGAGATCTGCGGTGCCAGGCCTGCCTGCAACAGCACGCACACGATGGCGGCGATTACAAACGTGCGGGAGCTCATCCCCTGCTCATGTAGATCCATGGACATGCCCCCTATTCGCTCGAGCCGGAATCGGTCGTCTCGGACGTGTCGGAACTGTCATCCGGGCTCTCGTCCTTCGTCTTGGTCGCAGCATCGCGCGACGTTCCCTGCGGCGTGCTGTTGGCCGTGTTCACGTCCTCATCCGAGGCCGACTGTTCGTCGGTCAGCGAGGTAATGACCAGCACTTCCTCGTTGTTCTCGGCCGTCGTCTGGGCGCGCACCACAATGGTGTAGTACACGTCGTTTGCCGATTTCTCAACCGACGAGACGGTGCCGAGCGGTAGACCCTTGGGGAACACACCGCCAATGCCCGAGGTCACGATGATGTCGCCAACCTTAACGTCGGAATCGACGCTCACGTACTCAAGACGCAGCGTGCCGTCAGCCTGACCCTGCAGCATGCCCTGGGCGCGCGTGTCCTGCACCATAGCGGACACGCCCGAGTTCTCATCGCCAATCAGGCGCACGGTGGACGTCTTGGCCGAGACCTCGATAATCTGGCCTATGACACCGGCAGAACTCGTCACAGGCATGTTGATGGTAAGACCGTCGGCAGAACCCTTATCGATGGTGACGGTCGAGGTCCAGGCATCGCCCGAAGCACCGACGATACGAGCTGCGGTTGATTTGAGGTTGTAGGTCGACTGCAGGCCGACCAGCCCCTCCAGTCGCTCGGCGGTCTTTTGAGCCTCGGAGAGCTCGGCAACCTTAGAGGTCAGTTCCTCGTTTTGCTTCTTAAGCTCGTCAAGCGTGTCCTGCGACGCCGTAAGGTTAGAGAACACGTTACCGATCGCATTGAAGGGAGCCGCCACAGCCGAGCCCACAAAGCGCACCGGCGAGGTAATCGTCGTCACGCCCGAGCGCACGGCATGAATCGGTCCTGCCTCGCCCTCGCGGATGTAAAACGTGAGCAGCAACACCGAAATCAGACTGAAAACAATCAACGGGCGCATACCCGTTGATTGTCGCTTGGTATTCAGATTTGTGGAGAAACCCGAAGATCGTGCCAAATGGAATCCACCTTTTGGAAATTAAGCATTGGTCTGGACGAAGCCGCCATCAAACGCATTGGCCTCGAGCACGCGGGCACAGCCGTTAACGACGTTATCGAGCGCCGTGGGGCTGACGTTGACCGAAACGCCGGTCTCATCGCGCAGGCGCACGTCGAGACCGCGCAGCAGCGCGCCGCCACCGGTCAGCAAAATGCCGTAGTACATAAGGTCCGAGGCAAGATCGGGAGGCGTAGCGTCGAGTGCGTCCTTGACGGCCTTGGCCATCTCGTCGAGCGGCTTGTTGAGCGCGCGACGAATCTCCTCGCTCTCGATGCGCACGGTCTTGGGCAGACCGGTGATCACGTCGCGGCCGTTGACCTCGACGTCGAGCTCATCCTTGAGCGGCACGGCGGAGCCGACCTTGATCTTAATGTCCTCTGCCGTACGCTCGCCGATGGCCAGGTTGTAGGCATCGCGAACGTGCGTGAGAATGGCCTGATCGAACTCATCGCCGGCAATACGGATGGACTGTGAGACGACGATGCCGCCCATAGCGATAACGGCAACCTCGGTGGTACCGCCACCGATGTCGATGACCATGGAGCCGGTGGGTTCCTCGACGGGCAGGTCGGCGCCGATGGCAGCCGCCATGGGCTCTTCGATCAGATAGGCCTGGCGGGCACCGGCCTGGATCGTGGCCTCAAAGACAGCGCGCTTCTCGACCGACGTGACACCGGAGGGAACGCAGACGACAACACGCGGACGCGGAGTCCACGGATAGCGCTTCTCGGACGCCTTGTCGATAAAGTAGCGAAGCATGGCCTCGGTAACATCGAAGTCGGCGATGACGCCGTCCTTCAGGGGACGAACGGCCACGATGTTGCCGGGCGTACGGCCGAGCATGCGCTTTGCCTCGATACCGACCGCCAAGATGCGCTCGTCGTTCTTGTCGATGGCGACAACAGAGGGCTCGCGAATGACGATGCCCTTGCCGCGCACGGAGACAAGCGTATTGGCGGTGCCGAGGTCGATGGCAAGATCGCCCGCATAGCTACCGAAGAACATATCCATCAAAGAAAACAACGCAACTCCTGATGTGTTGGATGATTGCTGGAAAACTACTAGCTCATCATACTAGCGCAAGCCCGGCACCTCACTTGCGGTGAAGCGCCGGGCAAAGCTAAATCCCATAAGGTCACTACTGGTTGTCAGCAGCCGAGAAATCCATATCAAGCGAAGAAACGGCCCAGCCGATATGGTTGTCGGAGCGCACGAATTTGACGGTGTACTCCTGCTCGCCGCCCTTGGACAGCGATGCCTTCACCTTAGCGGTCGTCTCGGTCATGGACTGATCCATGCCCTCGACGGACACGGTGGCACCCTGCGGAATCGAGGAGATGATCATCGACTTAGCGTCCTCGGACAGGCTCGAGGCCAGGCAAGACTCGGCCTTTGCGGTGTCACCGTCACCGGCAGCCTGGAACAGATCGGTAACGACAGACTCCTGAGACGGGAAGCCAAAGCCGCGCGTGTAGGCAAAGCCCAGACCGCCCGCGGCGATCAAAATGAGCAGAAGCAGCACGATGAAGACTTTGAGGCCCGTGTGGCGATGGCGGCGACGGACCTTGGCCTGCTTACGATCCTGACGGTCCTGCTGGACCATCTCGGACTCGGACAGCGTAAAGAAGCCGGTGTCCGAGGGATCGGGCATAAACTGACCGGTCGCGCCCGTAGGATCGAGCGGATCGACGGCAGGAGCGTCCATCGCGGGCGCCGGAGCCGTGGCCATAGCCGTCTGGGCAGACAGCGCAGCAAGCGAATCCTGCACGCGGGCAAGCTCATCGGCCTGCTCGGAGGTGAGCTGGTAGATGCCATCGGCAGTAGCGGCGTTAAAGGCGTCGAGTGCGTCGGAGGGACGGCCGGCGGCAGAAAGCGCCTGACCCATGCCGGCGTTGAGCGCACGCGTGTCGTCGCGGGGGCCGGCGAAGTCGATAGCCGTGCGGTAGGTCTCCACGGCATCCGCCGGACGGCCGAGCTTAATGAAGCAACGACCGAGCTCGCCGAGTGCGGCGGCAGGAGCCGGATTGGCGCCGTCGATGGCAGCCTGACGGAAGGCGGTTCCCGCGTTGGCATAGTCGCCCGACTGGAACAGCGCATTGCCCAGGCCCAGATAGGCCTTGAACGGCGTGGCATAGGAAGCATCCTGCGTAGCGGCAGAGAAAGCCTGAGCGGCCGTCGTGTAGTCGCCCACGGCGGCGAGCGCCTTGCCGCGGTTGGTGAGCAGCGCGCCGCGCTTGCCGTAGGTACCGTCGTTGAGGGCGGCGGCATAGGCCTCGGCGGCCTCGGCATACATGCCCAGGTGCATCAAGGCGTTGCCACGAAGGTGATCGGCCTCGCCCATAATCTCATCGGGAGTCTTTGCCGCCCCAAGCATCTGGGCTGCAGCGGAAAAATCACCCGCGCGGTAAGCGGCGCGGCCCTGTTGGATCAGCTGGCTATTCAAGGAAGTCCCCTTTACTCGTGAACGATCTCGACATGAACGATCTCGTCGCCGGCACGCAGCTGCGAAATCACATCGAGACCCTCGACCGTGGTACCAAAGACGGTGTAACCGGAATCGAGATTATGCTGGGCACCCAGGCAGAAGTAGAACTGCGAACCCGCGGAATCGGGGTCCATGGAGCGTGCCATGGCAAGGGCGCCATCGACATGGCTGTTGCGCGGATTGGTGGCAAACTCGCCCTTGATGCAGTAGCCGGGGCCACCGGTACCGGGCATGCCGTCGGGGCCCTCAAGACCGGCAGCGACGTCGGCGCCGGACATGTCGCGGGTATTGGGGTCCCCGCCCTGGATAACAAAACCGGGCACATAGCGATGGAACTTAAGGCCATCATAGAAGCCCATCGTGGAAAGCTCGCAGAAGTTCGCGACATGAATGGGAGCGCCCTCGCCGTCAAACTTGACCTTGATGGTACCCTTCGACGTCTCGATTACGGCACACTCGTCGCCGACAAGCTGATACTCGGGCGTGTAGAGCTCTTTCTTAAAACCAAACATGTGGTTCCTTCCTCGTGCGTTTAAAGCATATTTGTACGAATTGTAGCAATAAGCACGGGCTTACATCAATTGCGCACGTAGGTTATGCCGACTATGGCGAACTAATTTAAGGAACGCTGCTGCGGCTTCCAGGAACCCACATTGGCATCGTACTGGTTCAGCGCGCTGTTGCCGCCCTGCGCGATGGGCGCCAGGATCTCGCTTTGGTGGGAACTCATCGACTCGCCATCGGGAATGGCCAGCGAGATATCCCAGCTCTGGCAGATCACGTCGACGCGCTCATACATCCACTCGGCAAGCTGCTTTAAGTGGGCGATGTCATCCGCATAGACCGTATCGTCCTGTACTTTCAGGTTGTTAAGCTCATCTTGCGTCTTTTTGATCTGGTCGCGCAGGGCGTAGGCACTCTGCGACAGCTCCTGACGGGTGGACAGCGGCGTTCGGAGATAACCGTTGTTAAAGGAATCGATGACCTCGCCGATCTGGTCCTCGTCAGCGTAGGACACGATGGTCTGATACAGACCGTCGAGCCTGGTATAGAGCTGATCATCGGTGAGCACGGTTTCTTCCTGGACCACCTCCGCAGAATCGTCCTGCTTGGTATCATCCTCAGTGGCCTCGCCCTTTTGGCGCGTGGGGAAGGTGGTCTGTGCAGCTTGGCCAAACTGGTCGTAGAAGCCGGGCATGACACCCATGGGATCGGTCGTCACGAACCAATAGGCACCGCCGCAAACGACGGCAAGGACCGCGATGACGACGAGCGGCTTGGGGATATGACGCTTATGCTTGTGATAGGCGTCCTCGTCGGGGTGCACCTTGCGCTTGGGTTTTTGAGCATCGTCATGCAGGGAAACGGGCGTGGGAATATCGACCTTGGGGATACCGAAATCCTTATCGAAAGCCGGCAGCACGCAGGTCTCATTGGGGTCGGCGGCGTCCGAAAGCACCGCAGCGGCAGAGGCCGGCGCATGCGGCACCTCGGTATCGATCTGCTCTTGCGTTAGGCGCGGAAAGCCCGCCGTGCGGCCCGCTGCCAGGTCGGATGCTGCCGCGTCCTCGGAGAGGATACCCGGAGCGGGGCGTCCACATTTGGGGCACGTACGATCATGCGGAGAAAGACGGGCACCGCAGCCCTCACAGAACACAAACTCGGTGTGCTCGGGACCATCGCCCGGACCCACATAGGCGTTGCAGTAGGGGCAGAACGAGGCGCCGTCCTCGATAGTCTTAAGGCAATGCGGGCAGATCACGGCATCCTCTTTTCGAAGCAATTCAAACAATCGAGGTTAGAGCATAACATCGCCACGGCCCCACAGGAGCAAGGCACCAATTCAACATCGCCAGGGCGCGTAGCTACTTCTTCTTTTTGCTTGGCATCGAAACTTTGATGCCTTGGGCGGACTTGGTTACGCGGGAGCGCTTGGCGCCCGTGGGCTTCTTTTTCTTGGGCTGGGCCTGGGCCACGCCCTCGAGTGCGCGGGCCTCGGCCTCACGAACGGTGCGAGCTTCGCGGCGCTGCGCCATGTCGGCGGCGACGCGCTTGGCAAAACGCTCCGCCGTCGAACCCGTCGAGCTCACCTTGCCGCCACCGCGACCCAGGCGGACGCGAACACCGCGGCCAAAACCAGTTGCGGCATGACGACGACGCGGCTTGAGCGAATCCATCATCGTGGCGAGCTTAAAAAACACCGAGCAGGTAAAGACCACGACGGCAGCCAAGATAACCATCTGGCCCATTGTCAGGTTGGCAATAGACAGCAGCTCCGGGAATCCGATAACGCCCACCAGGATGCCGGCGACTACAAACACAAAGAGCACCACACGTAAGGGCGTGAGAGGCTGCGAGATGCGCCAGATCAGGCTGACGCTCGCCGCGCACGACGTAAGCAGGCACATCGTAGACAGCGTGAGCTGGCTAAAGCCAAACACCCGCGCCACAAAGATATCGAGCGCTGCAGCCAAAATGACCGCAATCGACGCCGGCAGTGCCCGCTTGAGCACGTTCGTCAGGAACGATCCCTTCACGCGAGCATTGTTGGGCTCCAGGCCCAACACAAAGCCCGGCGCGCCAATACAGAAGAAGTTAATGAGCGTCATCTGGATGGGCTCGAAGGGGTACGGCGGCAGCGCGATGCACAGCGCCGCCAAGCCCATCGAGAACAGCGTTTTGGTCAGGAACAGCGCCGCGGAGCGCTGCAGGTTGTTGATGGAGCGACGGCCCTCGGCCACCACGGCGGGCATCGAGGCAAAGTCGTTGTCGACGAGTACGATCTCGGCCACGTTACGCGCGGCGTCGGAGCCAGCCGCCATGGCGACGGAGCAGTCAGCCTCCTTGAGCGCTAGCACATCGTTAACGCCGTCGCCCGTCATGGCCACGGTGTGCTCGCGGCGCTTGAGTGCCTGCACGAGCTCGCGCTTCTGCTGCGGGGTCACACGACCAAAGACATGGTAGCGGTCCACTGCGGCATCGAGCTTGGCCGGCGTATCGAGCGTCGTGGCGTCCACATAAGCGTCAGCCCCCGGCACGCCCACCACGCGCGCAATCGACGACACCGTACGCGGGTCGTCGCCACTGATCACGTTGAGGGTCACGCCCTGCTCGTTAAAGTACCCGATGGTCTCGGCGGCCGAGGTGCGGATCTCGTCGCGAATGGTCACAAAGCCCACGGGCTCGGCCTCGCCCACCATATCGCCATCGGGCGTAAAGCCGTCCACGCAGGCCACCACAAGCACGCGGCAGGTGTCGGCAAGTTCGGCGACACGGTTCTCGACCTGGGCAAACGCACGATCAGAGAGCACAAACTGCGCCGCACCCATCACATATGAGCCCTGTGCAAACGACGCGCCGCTCCACTTTTTGGAAGACGAGAACGGAATGACCGACAGCGGCTCAGACACCTCGACCGGACGATCGGCGTAATAGTTGAGCAGCGCCTGGCAGGTCTCGTTGGCATCGGCCGAAGTCGCACGCGCCACGTTAGCCAGCGCAAAATCGAGCACTGTGGTATCGACGGGAACAGCCGCCTCCTCCGAGTCCACGCCAAAGCCAACACCCTCAACAGGCAGCGGGTAGGTGCCCTCGACCTCCATGCGGCCCGACGTGATGGTGCCCGTCTTGTCCAGGCACAGCACGTCGACGCGAGCGAGCGTCTCGATGCAGTAGAGCTGCTGCGCCAGCACCTTGCGGCGGGCCAGACGCACCGTGGCGATGGCGAGCACCGACGAGGTCAGCAGCACCAGGCCTTGCGGGATCATGCCCAGCAGGGCGCCCACCGTGGACAGCAGCGCCGACGAAGGCACATGACCA
The DNA here is from genome assembly GCA_905214435.1 of uncultured bacterium. GTDB lineage: Bacteria > Actinomycetota > Coriobacteriia > Coriobacteriales > Coriobacteriaceae > Collinsella. The sequence goes on along the minus strand of CAJMMA010000007.1, from coordinate 8,656 downwards.
GCCAACAGCTCGGAGAAGCACCAGGAAAGCGCGCTATCGCCTGGAGTTCCCGCGGCATCCCACAGCTCGCTCACACTCGAGGCAAACAACGCCAAACCGAGCGGGATCATGATAATGCTCGCAAAGCGCACGATGGCATTAAGCGCGTTCATGATCTCGGAATTGACCTTTTTGACGTACTTGGCCTCGTTATTAATTTTGGCCACGTAGTTGTCGGCGCCGACATGAATCACGCGGGCGCGCAGCAGGCCCGAGTCGATAAAGCTGCCGCTCATGAGCTCGGAACCGGGCTGTTTCTTAATAAGGTCGCTCTCGCCCGTCAGCAGGCTCTCGTTCACGAGTGCCTCACCCGAAACCACCACGGCGTCAGCGGGAATCTGATCGCCGCGCCCCAGGCGGATGATGTCATCGAGCACGATCTGGTCCAGGTCGAGCTCCACCTCGGCGCCGTCGCGCACCGCGATGGCCTTCTTGGAGGTCAGCAGCGTGAGCTTATCGACCATCTTCTTGGAACGCATGGACTGAATGACGCCAATAGCGGTATTGAGGAACACCACGAACAGGAACGTCAGGTTCTTAAACGAACCGGTCAGCAACACCAAAACCGCCAAGACCACGTTGATCAAGTTAAACAGCGTGCAGAGGTTCTCGATGATGAGCTCTTTGACCGACTTGGTCTTGAGCTCCATGTTGCGGTTGATCTTACCAGCGGCGATGCGCTCCTCGACCTCGGCGGTCGAGAGTCCGCGCTCGATATCCGTTGCTGCCATACCACGTCCCATCACGTCGCGTCGGTATAAGAAAAACCGCCCGGACCATGCGAGGTTCGGACGGTCTTACGTTCGATGGTGCCCCATGTTGGATTCGAACCAACGGCCTTCTGCTCCGGAGGCAGACGCTCTAATCCCCTGAGCTAATAGGGCCAACGGTTGGCATTATACCCAAGTGCACCACGGGCTATCAAAATAAAAGAAAAAGCTTTGCAATTCCGAGGAAGACGCGGCTCAACGGCCCACTTTAGAAGGCAAAAGCGAGTCAGATAGTATAAACTCTCATGCACCATATGTACACGGCTCGCGATGCGGGCCGTTTTTGCAAGGGTTATCCATCGAGGTGAGAGGCACACCATGATTGCAATTTTAAAAGAGAGCGCCAGCGACGAGGCCGTCAGCCATATCGTCAGCTGGATTGAGAAAAAGGGTCTGAAGACCGATGTCTCGCGCGGCGAGAACGAGACGATCATCGGCCTGGTGGGCGATACGACCAAGATCGACCCATTCCTGCTCGAGTCCATGGATGTCGTCGAGCGCGTGCAGCGCGTCTCCGAGCCGTTCAAGCGCGCCAACCGCAAGTTCCACCCCGAGGACTCCGTCATCGACTGCGGCCACGGCGTCAAGATCGGCGGCGATCAGTTCCAGGTCATCGCCGGCCCGTGCTCCGTCGAGGGCGAGAACCTCATCCGCATCGCCCGCCGCGTGAAGGCCGCCGGTGCCACGATGCTGCGCGGCGGTGCCTACAAGCCCCGCACTTCCCCGTACGCCTACCAGGGCATGGGACCCGCCGGTCTGGACCTGCTGTGCGAGGCGTCTGCTGAGCTCGACATGCCGATCGTCACCGAGATCATGGACCCACGCGACGTGCAGGTCTTCCTGGACAAGAAGATCGACGTCATGCAGATCGGCGCCCGCAACGCCCAGAACTTCCCTCTGCTCAAAGAGGTCGGCAAGACCAAGACTCCGATCTTGCTTAAGCGCGGCATGTCCGGCACGATCGATGAGCTGCTCATGGCCGCCGAGTACATCATGAGCGAGGGCAACGACAACGTCATCCTGTGCGAGCGCGGCATCCGCACCTTCGAGACCCGCACCCGCAACACCTTCGACCTCAATGCCGTGCCGGTGCTGCACCACCTGTCGCACCTGCCCGTCGTCGCCGACCCCAGCCACGCCACCGGCTACACCCGCTACGTTGAGCCCATGGCGCTCGCCGCGACCGCCTGCGGTGCCAACGGCCTGGAGATCGAGGTCCACGACGAGCCCAGCCGCGCATGGTCCGACGGCGCCCAGGCCCTCACCCCCGATCAGTTCGACGACACCATGCGCCGCATCCGAGCCATCCGCGAGGTTGTCTGCCAAGAGGCCATGGAGTAGCCCATGGGTACAGTGAGAAACGCGCGCGTTAACCAGGGCGGCCCCAAGTGCGCCGGCATCGTCGGCCTTGGCCTCATCGGCGGCAGCTTTGCCCGCGGCTATGCGCAGGCGGGCGTCCGCGTGCTGGCCTGGGACCCCGATGACGATGTCATGACGGCTGCCAGCATGGGCACCGTTGCCGGCGAGCTCAACGACGAGACGCTCGGCGAATGCGACATCATCGTCCTGGCTTGCTACCCCGAAGCCTGCATCGAGTGGCTCGAGGCACACGCCCAGGCACTCGCCGACGCCACCGATACCGAGGCCATCATGGGCCCCGTGGTAATTGACACGGTGGGCGTCAAGGGTATCGTGTGCGAGCGCGCCTTTGAGCTTGCCCGCGAGCACGGCTTTTACTTTGTGGGCGCGCACCCCATGGCGGGCACGCAGTACTCGGGCTATGCACACTCCCGCGCCGACCTGTTCCAGGGCGCCCCGCTGGTGCTCGTACCGCCCGCGGTGGACGATGCGCTCAAGCTGGAGCTTTTGGGCCAGGTGCGCGAGATGGTGCGCCCCTTGGGCTTTGGCAAGTTCAGCGTGACCAGCGCCGCCGAGCACGACCGCGTCATCGCCTTCACGAGCCAGCTTGCGCACGTGGTATCCAACGCCTACGTCAAAAGCCCCACTGCCCAGGTCCACCACGGCTTTTCGGCCGGTAGCTACCGCGATCTCACCCGCGTGGCGCACCTCAACCCCCAGATGTGGTCCGAGCTCATGATCGACGACGCCGACGCGCTCGCCTTCGAGATCGACCATCTGATCGAATCGCTTGGCGCCTACAGCCGCGCGCTCAAGGACCGCGACCAGCGCTATCTGAAGAATCTCCTTGCCGAGGGCGACCGCATTAAGCGCGCACTCGACGACGAGGCCTCCCACTAGACCACCCATCACGCCAGGTCGAAAGGACCGAAGCTTATGGCGATTACCATCGATATCGACACCGCACGCCCCTACCAGGTGCATGTTGGCACGTTTTTGCTGGAGCAGGCGGGACCGCTCGTGCGCGCCACTGCCGGCGGCACCAAGGCCGTCATCGTTACGGACACCAACGTGGGCCCGCTCTACCAGATGCCCGTTAAGCGGAGCCTGGAGGCGTCAGGCTACGAGGTGAGCATCTGCACCTTCGAGGCCGGCGAGGCCCATAAGCGCGCCGAGACCTACGTTGCCATTTTGGAGTTTGTGGCCGAGCACGAGCTTTCGCGCTCCGACGTGATCGTGGCACTCGGCGGCGGCGTCGTGGGCGACGTGGCGGGCTTTGTGGCCGCCACCTACATGCGCGGCTGCAAGTTTGTGCAGATCCCGACGAGCCTGCTCGCCATGGTGGATTCGTCGGTGGGCGGCAAGACCGCCATCGATCTGGCTGCCGGCAAGAACCTGGCCGGCGCCTTTTGGCAGCCGAGCGTGGTTATCGCCGACGTGGGGTGCCTGGCCACCCTCACGCCCGAGCAGTTCGCCGATGGCTGCGGCGAGGTCATCAAGCACGCCGTGATCGCCGACCCGGAGCTTTTCGCCGAGCTGGAGAAGACTCCGCTCACGCTGGAGCTGCTCAACCGCAATGTGGCCCGCGTAGCGCTCATCATCGCCCGCAATATCGACATCAAGCGCGCCGTGGTCGTCGCCGACGAGCGCGAAACCAACCAGCGCAAGCTCCTCAACTTTGGACACAGCGCCGGACACGCCGTCGAGGCCTGCGAGCACTTTGAACTCGGACACGGCAACTGCGTGTCGATCGGCATGGGCATCATCACACGCGCCGCGGCCCTGCACGGCGCTTGCGATGCTGCACTGCCCGGTCGTATTGAGGAGCTCTGCGCCCGCCATGGCCTCAAGACCCGCTGCGACCTAGATGCCGATACCGTCTTTGCCGAGGCGCTCCACGACAAGAAGCGCGCGGGCGACACTATCGACCTGGTGATTCCGCACGACATTGGCCGCTGCAGCATCGACCGCACACCGCTTTCCACTTTCCACGAACTCATTGCCGAGGGCCTCGGCCAGAAGGGAGACGCATCCGCATGCTAGCCCGCATCACCCCGTCCCCGCTCAAGGGCACCGTTCCCGCCATCGCGTCCAAGTCGATGGCGCATCGCCTGATCATCTGCGCTGCGCTTGCCAACGGCGAGACGCACGTCACCTGCAACACCACCTGCGCCGACATCGAGGCCACGGTGCGCTGCCTTACGGCACTGGGTGCTCGCATCGAGACCGTCGAGGACGGCTTCCAGGTCCACCCCACCATGAAGAGTGTTGAGTTTGGCCTGCTCAAGGCCCTTGCCGGCGGTACGCTTGACTGCGGTGAAAGCGGCTCCACGCTCCGCTTTATGTTGCCCGTCGCCTGCGCGCTGGGCGCAGAAGCAACTTTTGTGGGTCAGGGACGCTTGGGCGCCCGCCCACTCTCCCCGCTCTCGGACGAGATCATCGCCGCCGGCTGCGACCTGCAGGGTCTGGGCGGTTTTCCGCTCAAGACGAGCGGACGCATGCGCCCGGGCACCTTTGTGCTTCCGGGCAACGTGAGCTCGCAGTATATCTCCGGCCTGCTGCTGGCAGCCCCGCTGCTGGCCCAGCCCTCCTGCGTGCAGGCATGCGGCCTTATCGAGAGCCGCCCCTACATCAACCTGACGATCCAGGCCATGAAGGCCTTTGGCGTCGAGGTCAACGTCGAGCGCATTCCGGCCAAGGACGGCCAGCCCGAGGTCACGAACTTCCGCGTGAGCAGTGGCTCGTACCGCACGCCCGGCAGCGTAGCCGTCGAGGGCGACTGGTCCAACGCCGCCTTTTGGCTGTGCGCCGGTGCCATCGGATGCGACCCCATCACCGTCGAGGGCGTGTCGCTGAGCTCCGCACAGGGCGACCGTAACGTGCTTGCCGCGCTTTCGCGCTTTGGCGCCCGCATCGTGCGCTCCACCAACGCCGCCACCGTGCAGTCCGACAAGCTCGCCGGCTTTGAGATGAGTGCCCACGACATTCCGGACCTGGTGCCCGTCATCTCGGCCGTGGCCTCGTTGGCACAGGGTCGCACCTTTATTCGCGATTGCGCCCGTCTGCGCATCAAGGAATCCGACCGTCTGGTCACCACCACCCGAGAGCTCACCGCGTTGGGCGCGCAGGTGCGCATTGCCGGCGATGACCTCATCATCAAGGGTGTCGATACCTTCACCGGCGGCGAGGTCGATTCGCACAACGACCACCGCATCGCCATGATGGCCGCAATCGCCGCGAGCCGCGCCACTGGCGAGGTCGTGATCCACGGCGCCGAGGCCGTCAACAAGTCCTATCCCGATTTCTTCGACCACTACCGCCTGCTGGGCGGCAAGGTCACGCTCGAGGAGGAATAGCATGTCCTCGACCTTTGGCAACGTATTGCATCTGAGCATCTTCGGCCAGTCGCACTCCCCCGCTATCGGCTGCTCGCTCGATGGCATTCCAGCAGGTATCGCCGTTGACCTGGAGCAGCTGCAGGCCTTTTTGGATCGTCGCGCCCCCGGTCGCGACGAGACCGCGACCAAGCGTCGCGAGGCCGATGCCGTCCACATTATCGCCGGTGTGGTTGATGGACACACCACGGGCGCGCCTATCGCCGCGATCATCGAGAACACCAACACGCGCTCCAAGGACTACTCCGAGCTGCGCCGCAAGCCCCGTCCGGGACATGCGGACTTCCCTGCACGCGTGAAGTACCACAACATGCACGACGTCGCCGGCGGCGGACACTTCTCCGGCCGCCTGACGGCGCCCTTATGCATCGCGGGCGGCATCGCGCTGCAGGCGCTCGAGGCCCGCGCCATTAACGTGATGGCGCACGTGGCGCAGATCGGTGGCATCTCCGACCTGCCCATGGACGACATGGTCTATCGCGAGGCCGACCGCAAGGCGGTCCTTTCGAACGACCTGCCGTGCATTGACGCCGCAGCTGGCACTCGCATGCGCGAGGAGATTCTGGCCGCGCGCGACGAGCTCGACAGCATCGGCGGCATCGTGGAGTGCGGTATCTACGGCCTGCCCGCGGGCATCGGCGACCCCATGTTCGACGGCATCGAAAACCGCATCGCGCAGATCGCGTTTGGGATTCCCGCCGTAAAGGGCGTGGAGTTTGGCATGGGCTTTGCCGTGGCCGCCATGCGCGGCAGCGAGAACAACGACCCATATCGCATCGATGCCGAGACCGGCGGGATCGATGTCGAATCCAATAACGCCGGCGGCATCCTGGGCGGTATTTCGACCGGCGCGCCCGTCATGTGGCGCATGGCCGTAAAGCCGACACCCTCCATTGGCCGCGAGCAGCAGACGGTGGACATGGACGCTATGGAAAATGCCGGGCTCTCGGTCCACGGCCGCCACGATCCCTGCATCGTCCCGCGCGCCGTCCCCGTGGCCGAGGCAGCCGCCGCCCTTGCCATCTGGGACGCCCTCCTCGAAGACGCCGCCCAGCGCTAACTACCCACCCCTCAACATCCCCCGACACGTGAAAGGGGTCTCCATGGACCTTGCTGACATCCGCCAGGCCATCGATGGCATCGACACCACGCTCCTCAACAGCTTTGTCGAGCGCATGGACATTGCCACCGAGGTCGCCAAGTCAAAAATCGAGATGGGCAAGGCCGTCTTCGACCCCGCCCGTGAGCGCTCCAAGCTCAACAACCTCGCCAGCCGCGCGCCCGAGCGCTATGAGGCACAGACCATCACCCTGTTCCGCTTGCTCATGAGCATGAGCAAGGCCGAGCAGCAGCGCTACATCAACGAACTCAAGGGCATTACCGTCTCGCAAAAGGCCCACGCCACGGCTGCAGCCTCCGACACGCCCTTCCCTCAAACGGCCACCGTTGCCTGCCAGGGCGTCGAAGGCGCCTACAGCCAGATCGCCGCGTGCAAGCTCTTTGACGTGCCCGACATCGCGTTCTTCGAGACCTTCGAGGGCGTCATGCGCGCCGTGCGCGACGGCTTCTGCGAGTTTGGCGTGCTGCCCATCGAGAACTCCACCGCCGGCTCGGTTAACGCCGTCTACGACCTGCTCGCACAGTTCGACTTCCATATCGTGCGCTCGCTGCGCCTCAAGATCGATCACAACCTGCTCGTCAAGCCCGGCACCAAGCTCGCGGACATACGCGAGGTCTACAGCCACGGCCAAGCCATTGCCCAGTGTGCCGGCTTTATCGAGTCCCACGACCTGCACGCCACCAAGTACCCAAACACGGCCATGTCGGCCGAGATGGTCGCCAACTCCGAGCGCACCGACGTCGCCGCCATCGCCTCGCGCAGCTGTGCCACGCTGTATGGCCTGGAGGTGCTGGAGCCCAACATTCAGGACTCGGACAACAACTACACGCGCTTTGTCGTCATCAGCCGCGAGCCGCGCGTCTACCCCGGCGCCAACCGTACCTCGCTCATGATCACCACGGCCAACGAGCCGGGTGCGCTCTATCGCGTACTCGAGCGCTTCTACGCGCTCAATATCAACCTCATCAAGCTCGAGAGCCGCCCCATCCCTGGCCGCGACTTTGAGTTTATGTTCTACTTTGACCTGGACTGCCCCTTTGGCAGCAAGGCCCTCGACGACCTGCTTGATTCCATCGACGACGTGTGCGAGAGCTTCACCTACTTTGGCAGTTACACGGAGGTGCTCTAGATGACCGATATCGCTGCAACCCGTCCCTACGGCGTGCTGGGCCGTGTGCTGGGCCACAGCTACACACCGGCCATCTACAAGGAGCTCGCGGGGCTCGAGTACGTGCGGTTTGAGCGCGAGCCCGAGGACCTCGCGGCCTTTATGACCGGCGACGAGTGGGAGGGCACCAACGTGACCATCCCCTACAAGCGCGCCGTAATGGACTACTTGGACGAGCTGAGCCCGCTCGCCGAGCGCATGGGCAACGTCAACACCATCACGCGCCTACCCGACGGGCGCCTGCGCGGCGATAATACTGACTACTTCGGTTTTCAGAGCCTGGTCGAGGAGTTGGGCGTAGAGGTTGCCGGCAAGAAGGCCCTCGTGCTCGGAGCCACCGGCGGCGCCGGCACCACGGCAAGTATGGTGCTGGGAGACCTGGGCGCCATCGTTGTGCCCGTGGGTCGCACGAGCGAGGTCAACTACGGCAACATCGCGCAGCAGTCCGACGCCGCCCTGCTCGTCAATTGCACACCCGCCGGCATGTTCCCCCATTGCCCCGACGCGCCATGCACGCTCGAAGGGCTCGATGCGCTCGAGGGCGTTATCGACATTGTCTACAACCCCGCCCGCACGGGCCTGATGCTCGAGGCCGAGCGCCGCGGTATCCCTTGCATCGGCGGCCTGCTGATGCTCGTGGCCCAAGCGGCACAGGCCGTCGAGCGCTATACCGGCAAAGCCACCCCGCGCGAGCGCATCCTGGATGTGACTGAGCGCCTGTCCCGCCGCGAGCAGAACATCGCGCTCATCGGCATGCCGGGCTCGGGCAAGACCCGCGTGGGCGAGCAGATCGCCCAGCTCACGG
>CAJMMA010000006.1 GCA_905214435.1 uncultured bacterium | reverse complement strand
GCGGTCTTTCATGCAGCAGGGGCTCTCAATGTTTTATGTCCTGCTCATATCGTCTGTGTCGGCACTTGGGGACAGTCCTTATGTCAAGAGATTGGTGCAAGAGGGATAGGTTGCCTTGCGCCGATTTAAAAAAGTTGCGGTGAGATAGTTCTTGAATTGGCCTTTTTGAGGGCTAAACAGGAACTACTCACCGCAACTGCGTTGGGGCGTTTTTGGCAACCGGCTTACTTGCTCGCGAACAGCCAGATTGCGATGATCACCAGGATTGCGGCGATGATGCAGGCGATGGCTCCGGTGAATTTGACGCGTGAGTCGCGGGTTCGCTTGCGCACGTCATCTTCGGCGGCCTCGAGTTGGGCCACTTCGTGCTCGGTCTCGGCGTGTTCGGCCTTATCGCGCGCCAAGGATCCGGCGAGCGATTCGGTGATTTCGGGATGGTCGTGCACCTCGGTCGCCTGCTCGATAATCGACTGCGCATGCGCGGCATCTGCCCGGGCGTTTGCGATGGCCTGCTCTTGCTCGCGGCGTGCCTTGTCCTGCGTGGTGATCTTTTCGCGCAGCTCTCGCTGACGCGTCGCGGCGGCAGTTTTTGCGGACTGCAGCTCGTCGCGCGCGGCATCTGCCTCAGCCGTTACGGCCTGGTGCGCGCGTTTAGCATCGGCGATGGGGGCCTGTGCCTGCTCGACGGCCTGCTCGGCGGCGGCAAGTGAATACTCAAGATCGGCGGTCACGCGCGGAATGTCTTCCTCGGCCTTGCGGAGGGCGTCGGCAGCGTCGGAGATTTGCATAGACAACTCGCTGGTGCGCACGGTGTAATTGGCGGGATTTGCCGAAGGGTTGCGCTGCAGCTCGGCATACTCGCGACGTAAGGTCTCGAGCTGTGCGCGCGTAGCATCGGCAGTTTGTCGTGCGGCGGCGACACCGGTATCGCGCTCAGCCTTCACTTTGTCGCGGATGCGCTTGGAATCTTCGAGTCGACGAACCAGGCGGTTGCCGGTCTCGCGTGAACTCGCCTCGCGGGCTTCCACGGCGTCGAGTGCAGCCTTCAGGCGGAGCTCGGTCGCATCGTCCCCTGCCTTCATTTGCTCGAGCTGGCCCTTGAGCTCCGTCGCTTTGGCGGCATGGGCGTCGCGGTCAATCTCGGCGGCCGCTGCGGTCTTTTGTGCCGTGGCGATTGCCTGGCGTTGGTCGGCGATGATCTGATCGTAGCGGCCTGCGATGTCCTGGCGCGTCTCGAGCTCCTCTGTCTGGTCGGCGATGCGCTGCTCAAGCTCGGACAGGTGGGCGCGGGCATCGGCGAGTGCCTTCTTGGCGGCGTTCATCTCGCGCATGGCCGAAGCGCCCTGTGCGATAAAGGCGCCCACGGCGTTCGCAGTGTTCGAGACGGCGGTTCCCAGGTCGCGGCTCGCGGCAGGGGCGTGCGGGGCGATCGGGCGACCGGTGTCAGCGGCGTCAACATCGGTAGTTTGTGGCGTGGCGATATTGCCGGTGCCGCCTTCGATCACGGAAAAGCCCGCTGCGTGCGGGTCGACCGCGTCGGTGCCGATCGTGGGGTGCTCGAGTTGCAGGAACGAGGGCATGGTGCTGCCCTGGTCGGCAACCGGGGTCTCGCCGGGTACAAAGGTCGAGGCGGCCTCGGCAGCCTCTTCCTCTTCGGCGTCAACGTCGGCATCGGCGACAGCATCCTTCATCGCTTTGACGGCATCCATCATGGAGTCCATGACGGCGTCGAGCTCTTCTTCCGAAGACACCTCGATGGGGCCCGCTGCTTGCGGAGCGGCGTCCTTTTCGGGGGCGTCGTCCTGAGCGGCCGAATCGTCGTTTTGCTCGTCGGCATCTTCGGCCGCAGGGATTTCCGTCGCAGCGCCGTTATCCAGAGTGGCGTCGTCGATGTCGGTATCATTGCAGGTCGCAGCGTCAGTATCTGCGGCGACGTCTGCTGAATCATCAATATGCTGTTGAGTCTGGGGGTCCAGCTCGTCTGTCATAGGCATGTGCTCCTCATCGTTGTTCGTCACCCTATGATAAAGTCTCGCGCCGACATCCCGCGCGCCGCAGCAAAGTTCCAAAACGTGTTCGATGGCTCGTGTCGATAGCAAAAACTCGGCCACTTTGTCCAGTTTGTACTTGACAATCCCTTCGCCGAAAGACGTTATGCCGTTCGCCTACCGAGGCCTTTTCTATTCACTTGAACACGCTAAAGTTGCATTTCAGCTTTTGGCGCGTGAAGTTGGATGCGCGCAGTCGACGGGCGGGCCCGTCGCGATTTGAAAGGACTTTGTATGGGACTTTTCACTGGTAAGACCGTGATCGTTACCGGCGGCGGCAAGGCCACGCTCAAGGACGGCTCCGCTGGATCCATCGGCTACGGCATCGATATCGCTTTTGCCAAGGAGGGCGCAAACCTCGTCATCACCGGTCGTAACGTTGCCAAGCTCGAGGCTGCCAAGGAGTCTCTTGAGGCTGAGTACGGCGTCAAAGTTCTGCCTGTTCAGGCCGATGTTTCTGCCGGTCAGGACAACGAGGCCGTCGTGCAGAACGTTATCGACAAGGCGATTGAGGAGTTCGGTCGCATCGACGCCGTCGTCAACAACGCTCAGGCCAGTGCCTCGGGTGTGACCATCGCCGACCACACTATGGACCAGTTTAACCTGGCCATTTACTCCGGCCTGTACGCCACCTATCTGTATATGCAGAAGGCCTATCCGCACCTGAAGGAGACCAAGGGTTCCGTGGTCAACTTTGCTTCGGGCGCCGGCCTGTTTGGCAACTATGGTCAGTGCAGCTATGCTGCCGCCAAGGAGGGCATCCGCGGCCTGACCCGCGTCGCTGCCAACGAGTGGGGCAAGGACGGCATCAACGTCAACATCGTGTGCCCGCTTGCCTGGACCGCTGCGCTCGAGAACTTCCAGGATGCTTACCCCGAGGCGTTCAAGGCCAACGTCCACATGCCGCCGGCGGGCCACTACGGCGACGTCGAGAAGGAGATCGGCCGCGTGGTCGTTCAGCTTTGCGGCCCCGACTTTAAGTATATGAACGGCGAGACTGTCACCCTCGAGGGTGGCATGGGCCAGCGTCCGTAGGGGTTACGGCGTTTTGCCAAACGCCGTAACGGGCCGACGCTGCGCGGGCCGCATTTGGACAATCTGACGTTCAACTTCAAGGGCGCGACCGAAAGGTCAGCGCCCTTTCGTTTCACGTCACCTTGTCTCAAATGCGGCTCGCTCGCTGACTTATGCTCAACCTGCGGCGCCATTTTGCTTGAAGGTACCTTGCTCGCCCTGGCGGGTTTTCGCTGTCGGTGCCATAACATCGGCATTTGTGTTGTTGGTAGAAGGCCTCTCATGGGTAGTCGTTTAATGCACCAGTTTCTGTCGAGTCGGTGCGGTTCGAAGGTTGCTCGTATAATGGTTTGCGTATGAACCGCAACCAAGGAGTTCCAGTTTATGGACCAGAGCCTCTTTAAATTCGACCTGATCGCCGAGGACCCGACCACGCACGCGCGCGCCGGCGTGCTGCATACCCCGCACGGCGACATCGAGACGCCGATCTTTATGCCCGTGGGCACCAAGGCAAACGTCAAGGGTATTCCCACCGAGACCGTCAAGCAGCTCGGTGCCCAGATCGTGCTTGCCAATACCTATCACCTGTCCATGCGCCCCGGCGAGGATACCATCGCCGAGCTGGGCGGACTGCACAAGTTTATGAACTGGCACGGCCCCATCCTCACCGACTCGGGCGGATTCCAGGTCTTTAGCCATAACGACGCCGTCAAGCTCACCGACGAGGGCGTGCGCTTTATCGTCAACGATTACGACGGCCGCCACGTGTTCTGGACGCCCGAGGACAACATGGAAATCGCCATGAAGCTCGGTTCCGACATCTGCATGCAGCTGGACCAGTGCCCGGGCTATCCCGCTACGCGCGCCTACGTCGAGCGCGCCGTGGAGCTGTCGAGTATGTGGGCCGAGCGTTGCTATAAAGCTCATACTCGCGACGACCAGGCACTCTTTGGCATCGTTCAGGGCGGCATGCATCTGGACCTGCGCCTGCGCTCGCTGCGCCATCTGGAGGAGTGCGGTGACTTCCCCGGTTACGGCATCGGCGGCTACTCGGTGGGCGAGGACCACGAGACCATGTTCGAGACCCTGGCACCGCTCGTGAGCGAGTACATGCCCAAGCACAAGCCGCGCTACCTGATGGGTGTCGGCAACCCGACCACGCTCGTGCGCGGCGTGGGCGTGGGCATCGACATGTTCGACTGCGTGCTGCCGACGCGTACCGGTCGTATGGGCACGGCGTTCTCCAGCGAGGGTCGCCTCAACTTCCGCAACGCGCGCTTTGCGCACGACGACGGTCCCATCGATCCCACCTGCACCTGCCCGGTGTGCACGGGCGGTTACAGCCGTGCGCTCATCCGTCACATGGTCACGCAGAAGGAGATGCTCGGCGGCATTCTGCTTTCGATGCACAACATCTACTACCTGCTCAACCTTATGCAGCGTGCCCGCCAAGCCATTATCGAGGGCCGCTACGGTGCGTTCGTGAACGACTGGATGAACAGCCCTGCGGCGGTGGATTACTAAGAGCGGCGCGGGCGCTTGCAGAGCGCGGGCAACGGCAAGGGGCGAGCGCCGGCCGGTCATCACGTTCGCTAACACTGTCTGCGCGACCGATGACCGATAGCTTGCAAGCACTTGATGCATCGTGGGTACCATCCCGAATAGTTGATGTTCGGGCGGGTGTTTGGCGCATGGCGTCGACCCCGCCCGTTTTTCTTTTTCTCGATAGGAGTACCCATGATTAAGAACGAGAATGTCGAGGGCGAGCCTGCCTACGACGAGACGTACCGCCGCGGCCCCGTGGTCATGCGCGGCCCCATGATTCCTAAGGACAACACCTACGCCAACCTGCTGGCGCCCGAGGATTCAACCGACTGGCTGCATGCTGACCCCTGGCGCGTGCTGCGCATCCAGGCAGAGTTTGTCGATGGCTTTGGCGCGCTTGCCGAGCTTGGTCCTGCGGTGACCATCTTCGGTAGCGCCCGCACGCCCAAGACCGATCCGCTCTACAAGGCGGCGCGTACCGTCGGACGCAAGATCGCCCAGCGTGGCGTGGCGGTTATCACCGGCGGTGGCCCCGGTATCATGGAGGCGGCCAACAGGGGAGCGGCGAGTGCCAACGGCAAGTCGGTCGGCTTGGGTATCGAGCTGCCGCACGAGCACGGGCTCAACAAATACGTGAACCTTGGCATGGACTTCCGTTACTTCTTTGTGCGCAAGACCATGTTCGTCAAATACAGCTCGGGCGCCATCGTGTTTCCTGGTGGCTTTGGTACGCTCGACGAGATGTTCGAGGTGCTCACGCTGGTACAGACGCACAAGGTCAAGCGCATGCCGCTCGTTTTGGTGGGAACCGAGTACTGGCAGGGCCTGTTCGACTGGCTCAACGGCCCGGTGATGGACGCCGGTATGATTAGCCCGCTCGATCCGGAGCTGGTGCACATCACCGACGACCTCAGCGAGGCCGTTGACATTGTCCTGAGCGGGCTGATGTAGGGCGAGCGTGCCTGTCGTTGTAGTGATGAGAAGGCAGACTGATGCTATTTAACATCAGTCTGCCTTCTAAACTGGGTATACTGATGCAAAAGACGAGGCGAGGAGGTCGTGTATGTCTACTGCAACGGTTAAGCCTACGACGGTTCGTATCGAAGAGGGGCTCAAGGAACAGGCGACTGAGTTCTTGGATACGGTTGGTCTGAGTCTCAATTCGTATCTCAACCTTGCTGTTCGGCAGCTGGTAAATCAACGAAAGATTCCTTTTGAGATCGTAGGAAGGGCGGAGGTGCCCAACGAGGCAACGAGGCGTGCCATGGTGATCGCCGAAGCTCATGAGTTGGGGATTCTGCCGGACGACAGCCCGTCATTCAATAACGCTGATGAGCTTATATCATTCCTCGATGAGGACTAGCGATGTTTGAGATTAAGGTCGAGGCTCAGTTTAAGGCGGATTACAAACGGACGATGCGCATCCATCCGCAGCTAAAAACCGAGTTTAAGGCGGCAGTCGCAGAGCTTGCGGCTCACGGCTCGCTTCCCGCGGAATATGGTGCCCACGAGCTTTCAAACCCGGGCGGCAACTACAACGGCCACATCGATTTCCATCTATCCGATGGCTTGGTCGATGTGGTCGTTCTCTACTTGCCGCATAAGACTAATCCTGTGATCCGGCTGGTCAGAATGGGCTCGCATGAGGAACTATTTCAGGGCCCGCAGGGCTGATTGCCGATTTCTAAGTTGCGGTGGAATGGGGATTGATTGACGGCTAATAAGTCAAAAACAGTCCCTATTTAACCGCAACTGCTGGGGGTACCCCGTTCGTCGCCGCGGCCTCCGGTTCCACTTTTCGCTGAATTTCGCTCAAAAGCTCGGCTGCGACTTCGCTGCTTTTGAAACGAATGCTGCAGTCTTCTTTCTTTGGGAAAGCCAGCAACGGAATAGCTCCGTACCAGACAGTTTCCTCGTCAATCACTGATGCGCACAGGCGTCCTTCGGCTTTGATGAGATAGTTGACGTTCATCTCGGCAAAAATCGCTTTCACGTCATCGCGTGGAGTTGAAGCAATAGAAATCTCAAGGGCAATTCCACGGGTAGCGGCATCCGCGAGTGCAGCGGCGAGCTTTTCAAGGCATGCGGCGGACGCGTAGGGTGCGGCAATAAAAATGCTTTTCGATGCGTTCTCGATGTCATTCGCTAAAGCCTCCACGGCTCTTGCCGACCTAACGAGGATATTTCGATCGTCCTGTCTGTTGTCGTTTGCCGCAAAGACTTTATATCCCAGCTTGGCGTAGGTCTTGAGCCTCTTTTGGTACATGCGCGCGAACATGGGTATCGACAGGTCAACATAGTCGAATATCTCAACCCGCTGTTTGCCCTCGTGGCTTCTGTGTAGCCTACCTGCCTGCTGCGTTATGCTGCCGTCCCAAGATATTGGAGTGGCAATGAGCAAAGTGTCAAGGTAAGACAGGTCGAAGCCCTCGCCCAGAAGACTTTCAGTTGCGACGATGATTCGATGCTCATGCTCAAAGCTGGGAAGACTCTTCAGTATTGCTTTTCTTTCTTTGGCGTCGATTTCTCCGGTTAAGAGTATGGGTTCGTGTCCACGGCTTTGAAGTAGCCTGCATAGCTCTTCGGCATGCTTTTTTCTTTTAGATAGCACAAGCGGATGCCGGCCGTTTGATGCGGCCTCGAGGGCGTCCTCGATAATTGCTTCGTTTCTCGCGGCGTGTACACACAGGAGATCGAGAATTTGGTTAAAGGATGCTCCTGGTTCGTAGGTGGGTAATCGAATTCCGGTGAAACGCGGTCTAACAATGCGCTGAATCCCCTGCTGGATTGCTTGCGTTTTTGGATCGACGACATAGCGAACCGGGCCGCAGAGCATCGAGAGTGCCCGCGTGAGTCCGTCCGAACGCTCGGGCGTTGCAGAAAGGCCATATACATATTTGGCAGGAGCGGACTTGAGGACAAGCTCAAGCTGTGGCGCGGCCGCATGGTGGCATTCGTCACAGATGATGAGACTGTAATCGCGAACAAACTCCTTGGCTAATGACTCGCCGGTTTGGGGATCCTTGCCGGATAGCGACTGGAATGAAGCAATGTCGATGAGACGGCTTATGGCGGTCTTGCCTCCTCCGATTTGCCCAATGAGCGGAGGCTGTCTTTTGCTGATTCGTCCCTTTGGGGTTCGGACGGGCTCTCTGTTGTCCGTGATGTCGAGAAATCGTTCGAGTTGGGATTTCCATTGGGCAATGAGCGCAGTTTTAGGAACGATGACGAGCGTTGGAAGACCAATGGCAGCAATAAGATAAGCTCCGATGACGGTTTTGCCGAACCCCGTCGGTGCGGACATGATCCCGTCTTCATAGCCGAGCATCTGTTCAGCGACAATTTGTTGTTCAGGGCGAAGAGTCCCTTTAAATGCCATCACAATTGGATTGCTCGACTTGCGTTTGTCTGAATAGTGGGCAGAAACGCCGGCTTCTTGAAGCAGCCGCTCAAGTTGAACCTTGCAGCCTCTGGGAATCGCGACGTAGCCATCTCTAAGTTCGCTGAGGTCTATGAACCGCGGTTTGCCGAATACCGATTGATGCATAGATTGTGCGCGGAAGAATTCTGGGTTGGCAAATGTTGCAAGCCTGCGGACTTCCATTTGAGCTGCGGGACTCAGAGATTTTTCGGGGATATAGAGCATATCGGCCTGCGTGACGGACAGCGATGACGGGAAGTCCCGCGGTGTGAGCGGGAGCCGCTTTCGCAGTCTCTGGGAATGTGGCACACCGGTGTTTGCCGCCGCAACAGCTGCTATTCCATGTGACCTATTTTCGATGCTCTCGATCAGATTTTGCACCGTCACGCGCGGGATTAACTGGATTTGCGAAAGGTAAAGCCATTGATCGGGAAAGGGCTCAAATTGCTCGTCAACAAATACGCTGTTCCCTTTTCGCTGCGCTTTTCCTTGAAAAGGCAGCGCTATGAGATTTCCAAAGCCGCCCTCAGGAATGGTGGACTGCGCGGGCAGCATTCGGTCAAATGCTTTGAAGGTGATTGTCTTGTTCAGTATCGCCGCTTCGGTGATAAGGCCGCTTCCAAAATCTCGTGCGGTCTTTGCGCTGACGAGCTCTAGGAAGAAAAACCAGACATGTGCGCCGTCGCCCGATCTCGATCGCTCGGCTGCGACATCGATTCCGTGGCTTTTTGCGACATGTCGAATGGCATTCGTCGCTTCTTTCCAATCGGCTCCGTCAAAATCGATGACCAGGACTTTCGTGTTACTGTCTTTATCGAGCACATATTGGCCTATAACGTCTCGAAGCCTATCGTCATTGCCTCTGAAATGGGCGATGATCGCGGCATCGCTCAACTCGGGGAAGACGCGGCTGCTGCATTCCGTGCATTTGACTCTCTGGTGGCTTGCTTTGGGGCAAATGCCTGACTTCCACTCATTTGCGCAGACGGGCGTATAGCCGATTCCTCCGTCTTTTCTGCGGTACCCATGAGCGTAGACATCTTTGCGGCCAGAAAAGAGATTGCGGAAGAGCTCGAGTTTGTCGCGCGCTGGGCTCGCACTGGTGACGATACCCTCGACCTGCGCCCGTCTATCGAAAGATGTGCCAGCTTTCTCCCATTCTTCCAGCGTTGTATAACGGATGTCTGGACCGCTGCTGCAGATAACGATTTGCTTGCGCGGATCCGAAGCGTGGACGACCGTTTTATTGAATTTGAATAAGGCGCTCCCGAAAAGGGCGTATTGATGTGTGCCGTTGCTCATTTGAAAGCCATTCTTATCAGCGTTCATTGGGATGAGGGTACGTCATTTCAGCTTTATGAGATACGCGACTTCGATTTTGGTTCGGTAATAGTGGGGTACCGATCCGTGAGTGGCAATCAGCCGGTGCCAAAACGTGCGGCGGCTGTTGTTAAAGGTTTTTGACGGCTATGGGGCGGGTTGGCGGCGTGGGGAGGGGTTTTCGAATGACCCCGTGGTCAAATAACGTCAAATGTGAGTACTGCTGTTAATGTAGTCTCATAACATTTGGCAAGAATAGAATACCAATTCGACATTATTCTATATATCTAACCCACCAAACACGGCATTTTGAGCCTTGGCAAGGCGTGAAATTAATCGAAACGATCGATTCCGGCGAGATTTTGCTGCTACTAATTTGGTGGCAGTACTCATATTTGCCATTTTTTGTCCAGTGGGTACCGCGAGGGGGTCTGTTCGACTGGCCCAACGGCCCGGTGATGAGCGCCGGTATGATCAGCCCGCTCGATCCGGATCTAGTACACATTACCGACGACCTCAACGAAGCCGTCGACATCGTCCTAAGCGGGCTGATGTAGAGTAGCTAAAATGGGACGGGGCTAAAAAGACTGGTCTGAAACGTTTGATACCAGTCTTTTTAGCCCCGTCCCAAATGAACTGCTTCTAAGTTGCGGTGGAATAGGGATTGATTTGCGGCTGATAAGCCAAAAACAGTTCCTATTCCACCGCAAGTGGTAAAGGTGCCCCTAGTGGATGGGCTGGTAGCGGGGGCAGTAGCTGATGGCGATGGCGTCGACGCCTACATGGGTGGCGATGGTGCAGCCGATGGGGCCGGTGCCGGCGTCTACGTAATCCTGGCCCGCGAGTGCCTCGTTGACAAGTTCCTGCTCCTCGGCGGCGCCGGTCGTGAGCACACGCACGCTTGAGCCCGGGTGCTCGTCCAAAAACGCGAGGCAATCTGCCATGGTGTTGGCGACGATGCGCTTGGCGCCGCGGCCCTTTTTGATGGCCTTGATCTCGCCCGATTTCCACTCCGGCGAAACGGCCAGGCGAATGTTGAGCATCTGCGTGAGCTGGCCGGCAAGCTTGGGCGCGCGGCCGTTCTTAACGAGGTTCTCGAGCGTGCGGGGAATCAGCAGCAGGTGGGCGTCGGGCAGGGCCGCGCGGATCTGCGCCTCGGTCTCGTCCAGGCTGCGGCCGTCCTCGCGCATAGCCAGCGCGTACTCCACCAGCAGGCCCTCGGCGCCCGAGCCGGTGCGCGAATCGATGCAGCGCACGTCGAGCTCGTGGGTCTCGGCGACCAGGCATGCGTTGGAATAGCAGGCGGACCACTCGCTGCACAGCGAGATAAAGATCGCGCTGTCGTGGCCATCGGCGCGTACGCGGTCAAACAGCGCCTTGAACTCGCCGGCGCTCGGCTGCGAGGTGTGCGGCAGCTGCTCGGAGCCAGCCATGCGGGCGACGTATTCCTCGGCGGTAATCTGCACCTGGTCGAGCAGGTCCTCGCCCTCGATAATCACATGCAGCGGAATCACGTAAATGCCGAGCTCTTGGGCACGGGCGGGGGAGATGTCCGACGTGGAGTCGGTTATGATGGCAAAAGACATAATTGCACCTTTCGTTGGGGCGCGGCAGCGCCGCCTTCTGAAAGCAAAGTGCGACAAGTATAGTGGAGTTGCTCTACATTGCTAGGTTCAATTGTTGAATAGTCAACAGTTTGAAGCGGTGGTGTGGAAATCATCAACTGGGGAAGAAGGGTGCCGATGGCGGCATTGCAACTTTGCGAGCGGCCGGTTGTGCTGTTCGATTTTGACGGCACGGTGGCCGATACGGGTCGGGCAGTGATGACCTCGACGCGCAAGACGCTGGCTGCGCGCGGGTTTTCGGAGACGCAGATGGGTGATCTGCGCCGCATGATCGGGCCGCCCCTGTGGAAGAGCTTTCACGACTTTTACGGCTTTTCCCGCGAGGAGTCGCTTGTGGTGGCCGACGAGTACCGCGCCTTTTTTGATGAGCTGGGACCGGAGGAGTACCCCGTGTTCGATGGGATTCCCGAGCTGCTGGATGAGTTGGCCGCCCGGGGCAAGCGTATGGCCGTGGCGACGTCACGCATGGAGGCCAAATGCATCGACATGGTGCATGAGCTTGGTCTTTCTCAGTTCGAAGCCGTGGTTGGCATGAATCCGCCGCAGGGGCGCGAGACCAAGGCCGATTCGGTTCGCGATGCCCTGGCGGCGCTCGGCGCGACGGCGGACGATGCCGTGATGATCGGCGATCGCTTTAACGACGTCGAGGGCGCGCACGCGATGGGCATGCCGTGCATCGGCATCTATTCGGGCGCGGCGGCGCCGGGTGAGCATGAGGCGGCGGGTGCCGATGCAGTGGTGCACTCGGTGGCCGAGCTTGCTAAACTTTTCTCTATCTAGGAACTAAATGTGAGGGGCGGGTACGCTTGCCGCTCATTGGTAAGGAGGCAGTCTATGAATCAGGTGGAGCAGAGCGTCGCTGAGTATGTCGACGAGGTCTGGGAAGATGTCGTCGCCGATATCGAGCAGCTGATGAGCTATCCGTCCGTGGCAGTTTCTGCCGATGCAGAGCCCGGCGCGCCGTTTGGCCGCCCGGTCCGTGACGCGCTCGACTGTGCGCTCGGCATCGCGCAGAAGCTTGGCTATCAGACGAGCGACGACGAGGGCTATGTGGGCATTGCCGATATCCCTGGCCGCGGCGACAAGCAGCTCGCGACCATCTGCCACGTGGACGTGGTGCCCGCCGGCCCGGGCTGGAACACCGACCCGTTTGCGCTGGAGCGTCGCGAGGGCTGGCTGCTCGGCCGCGGCGTTATCGACGACAAGGGTCCGGCGGTGCTGTCACTCTACGCCGGCGCCTATCTGCTCAAGCACGGCATTACCCCGCGCTATACTTTCCGCGCGCTGCTGGGCTGCGATGAGGAAGTGGGCATGTCCGACGTTCACCATTATCTGGAGAACCACGCAGACCCCGACTTTTTGTTTACTCCCGATGCCGAGTTTCCGGTCTGCAATGCCGAGAAGGGCCAGTTTGGGGCGACGTTCGTGAGTCCCAAGATCGACGGCGGGCGCATCGTGTCGTGGAGCGGCTCCGAGGCGAGCAATGCCATTCCGTCGCAGTCCATCTGCGAGCTCGCGATTGCCGCCGATGAACTGCCGGCGCCCGTTGAGAACGCCGACCGCCTGGAGATCACGGCGCTTGATAACGGGCATGCGCAGATTTTCGCCCACGGTATTGGCGGCCACGCTTCGATGCCTGAGGGCACCATCAACGCCGTCGGCCTGATCGTGTCGTATCTGCGCGAGGCCGAAGACGCGTTTGGTGCACGCGACGAGCGCCTGCTGACGCCTGCCGAGCACGAGTTCGTCAAGTTCCTGGCCTTTGTGCATGCGGATGCCTATGGCCGCGGCCTAGGTATCGATGCGACGAGTCCGGCGTTTGGCCCGCTTACCTGCAACGCTGGCGTCATCCGCGTGGCGGATGGCCATATTGAGCAGGTCATCGACGTGCGCTTCCCCGACAGCACGAGTGCCGATACCATCCGCGAGCAGCTCGAT
This sequence comes from uncultured bacterium, assembly GCA_905214435.1. GTDB lineage: Bacteria > Actinomycetota > Coriobacteriia > Coriobacteriales > Coriobacteriaceae > Collinsella. The sequence continues at coordinate 52,960 of CAJMMA010000006.1, read as the reverse complement.
CCGCTCGTGGGCCGTTTTGGCGTGACGTGCCGTGTGGGTCGTGCGAAGGTGCCGTTCTCGGTCTCTGCCGACGATCCGGCCGTGAAGGCGCTTATTGATACCTATAACGAGTTTACGGGCAAGCATGCTGAGCCCTTTGCCATGGGCGGCGGCACGTACGCACGCAACTTTGCCCGCGCCGTCTCGTTTGGCCCCGAGGAGACCGGCCTGGAGCCGCCCGCATGGGGCGGCCAGATGCACGGCCCCAATGAGTGCGCCAACGAGGAACAGCTCAAGCAGGCGCTCAAGATTTATATCGTGGCGATCTTACGTTTGAACGAGCTTGAGCTTTAAGGCTGCGGCGTTTTAACAACTTAGCACCCCTTTCGTCCGGGCTTTTTAAGTTGCGGTGGAATAGTTCCTAGAATGGGCCATTTGATGGCCAAGCAGGAACTATTTCACCGCAACTTTGTTTTTATTGGTGTAAAAGGCGGGTCATGCTTGGTGGCGGGTTTGTTATCCGTTTGTAAAGGCTGGGCTGAGCTTGCGGTAAGGGTCTATCAAATGCCCGTAAGAAACCGCAGATAACGCGGTTGTCGCCTGATCGAGGTCGTATCTTTCCAAACAGCAAAGCGGGCAGGGTGCCCGCGAGTCGCATGTATGAAAGGAAGATCATGCTCGATCAGGCTTATTCTCGTCGTCAGTTCCTCGGCCTCGCTGGTGGTCTTGCCGGCATCGTCGGTCTCGGTCTCGTTGGTTGCGGCGGCTCCGGTGCATCCGACGCCGCCGACAAGGGTAGCGCCGCTGCTGCCGAGTCCGTCTCCGGCGAGGTGACCTACGACGGCGCCTCCTCGTTCCAGGCTCTCGTCGAGGCCGCTGCCGAGAAGTTCATGGATGCCAACCCCGACGTCTCCGTCTCCGGTTCGGGCAACGGTTCGGGCAAGGGCCTGACCGCTGTTGCCGCCGGCACCGTTACCATCGGTAACTCCGACGTCTTCGCCGAGACCAAGCTCGAGGCCGACCAGGTCAAGAACCTCGTCGACCACGAGGTTGCCGTCGTGGGCATGGGCCCCGTCGTTTCCAAGAACGTCACGGTCGACGACCTGTCCCTCGAGCAGCTCAAGGGCATCTTCTCCGGCCAGATTACCAACTGGAATGAGGTCGGCGGCGACGACGCCAAGATCGTCGTTCTCAACCGCAAGGCCGGCTCCGGCACCCGCGCCACCTTCGAGGCCGCCGTCTTTGGCGACGAGGCCGTCGACTTTAAGGGCGACGCCGAGCTCGATAAGTCCGGCGATGTCCAGACTCAGATGGGCAGCACCGACAACGCCATCTCGTACCTCGACTTCTCGCACTTCGACGACTCCAAGTTCAACGCCATCAAGGTCGAGGGTGTCGAGCCCAAGAGCGCAAACGTCACCGACGATTCCTTCAGGATTTGGGCTACCGAGCACATGTACTGCGCGAAGGACGCCGACGAGGCCACCAAGGCCTTCCTGGAGTTCATGCTCTCCGACGACGTCCAGGGCAAGCTCGTCGAGGAGCAGGGCTTTATCCCCGTCTCTGCCATGAAGGTCGTCAAGGACGCCAGCGGCAAGGTCTCCTCTAAATAAGTAATCGCCCCCGGAAAGGTTTGCAATGGCAAAACAGCTGCCAAAGCGCGACCTTGAGAACGTGGGCCTAGTCGTCACGGGCGCGTGCGTAGCGCTCGTGACGCTTGTCGTTGCCGCGCTCATCTTTATGGTCGCCCAAAAGGGACTCTCGGCTTTTCTCAAGGACGGCGTTTCGATCGTCGAGTTCTTTACCGGCACCAAGTGGGACCTGGCCAACACGGCCGAAAACGGTCTGCCCTATACCGGCGCCCTGCCCCTGATCGTCACTTCGTTTGCGGTCATGGTGCTCTCCACGCTTATCGCGCTACCCATCGCCATCGGCTCTGCCATCTTTGCGGTCGAGATCCAGCCTAAGTTTGGTTCCAAGGTCTTCCAACCACTGATTGAGCTTTTGACCGGCATTCCCTCGGTCGTCTTTGGCCTGATCGGTTTTCACGTGGTCGTCGGTCTTATGAAGAGCGTTTTCCACGTGAGTACGGGTCTGGGCATCCTGCCAGGCGCCATCGTGCTGGCCGTCATGATTCTGCCGACGATGACCACGCTTTCGGTCGATGGCCTGCGCGCCGTGCCCGACAGTTACCGTCAGGGCTCGCTCGCGCTGGGCTACACCCGCTGGCAGACCATCTGGCACGTGGTGCTCAAGTCCGCCATGCCGTCGCTCATGACCGCAGTCATCCTTGGCATGACCCGCGCCTTTGGCGAAACGCTCGCCGTGCGCATGGTTATCGGCGGCATCGAGGCCATGCCGACGTCGCTGCTGTCGCCGGCGTCCACCATTACCACCACGCTCACCACGTCCATGGCGGTCTATGCCGAGGGATCGGCCCAGGACGACGTCTTGTGGGCGCTCGGCCTGCTGCTGATGGGCATGAGTCTCATCTTTATCCTGATCATCCACCTTATCGGCCGCAAGGGGGCGAAGGCTCGTGGCTAGCATGCGCATCCATATCGACGAGGCGAGACTCGGGCGTGTCCAAAAGCAAGACCGCATCGCCACGGGCGTGCTGACGGCAATCGTCGCCATCGTCATGCTCATCGTCGTCTCCATGGTGGCCTACATCCTGTTCGAGGGCATCTCGACGCTGTTCCAACCAGGCTTTCTCACGCAGCCGTCGCGCGCCAACGGAACCCAGGGCGGCGTGCTTTATCAGCTGTTCGACTCGTTCTATCTGCTGCTGATCACCCTGGTCCTCTCGGTGCCCATCAGCCTGGGCGGCGCGGTCTTCCTAGTTGAATACGCGCCCGACGGTCCCATTCGCGACATCGCCTCGACCGCCATCGAGACGTTGTCTTCGCTGCCCTCCATCGTCGTCGGCATGTTCGGCTTTCTGGTGTTCTCGGTGCAGCTGGGCTGGAAGTACTCCATCATCTCCGGCGCCGTTGCGCTCACCATGTTCAACATCCCCATCCTGGTGCGCGTGATTCAGCAGGCGCTCGAGGACGTGCCGCAGGCCCAGCGCGATGCATGCCTGGCCATGGGTCTTACTCGCTGGGAGGCTACGCTGCACATCCTGATTCCCGAGGCCATGCCCGCCATCGTGACCGGCATCGTGCTTTCGGCCGGCCGTGTGTTTGGCGAGGCCGCGGCGCTGCTCTTCACCTCGGGCATGAGCTCGCCGGTTCGCCTCAACTTCTTGAGCTTTAGCCTGTCGAGCCCCACTTGCGCCTGGAACGTGTTCCGCCCCGGTGAGTCGCTTGCCGTGCACATCTACAAGATCTATGGCGAGGGCAGTCCCGAGGCCCAGCAGATCGTTTGGGGCACCGCGGCGCTGCTGATGATTTGCGTGCTGCTGTTTAACATAATCGCCCGTATCGTGGGCAAGCAACTGGCAAGGAAGATGACGGCTGAATGAGCGAGATGAATGCAACGCCCGCAACCGAAGCGGCATCGTCTGCGACCCAGGACTTCCTGTCGAGCGTGGGGGAGAGTGAGAAGCACGTGCGTGTGAGCGGCAAGGCCGTGAGCGACGAGGTCGTACTCTCCACCAAAGACGTCAACGTGTACTATGGCGATCACCATGCGCTGCACAATACGTCGCTCGACTTTCACAAGGGCGAGATCACGGCGCTCATCGGGCCTTCGGGCTGCGGCAAGTCGACCTTCTTGCGCAGCCTCAACCTCATGAATCGCGAGATTCGCGGCTGTCGCGTGGAGGGCGAGATCAACTACCGCGGCCGCAACGTGAACACCAAGACCGAGAACACCTACGAGCTGCGCCGTTCCATTGGCATGGTGTTCCAGCAGCCAAACCCGTTCCGCAAGTCCATTCGCGACAACATCACGTTTGCGCCCAAGCGCCACGGCATCACCGACCGCGACGAGCTCGACCGCATGGTCGAGGAGAGCTTGCGCGGTGCGGCGCTGTGGGACGAGGTCAAGGACAAGCTGGACAAGAGCGCCTACGCGCTTTCGGGCGGCCAGCAGCAGCGTTTGTGCATCGCGCGCACGCTGGCGCTCAACCCCGACGTGATCCTGTTTGACGAGCCCTGCTCGGCGCTCGACCCCATCTCGACGCTGGCGATCGAGGACCTTATGTCGTCGATTGTGGCCGAGCGCGCCATCGTCATCGTGACGCACAACATGGAGCAGGCGTCGCGCGTGTCCAACCGCACGGCGTTCTTCTACATGGGCGATATGGTCGAGTACGACGAGACCGACGAGATTTTCCAACGGCCCAAGGATAAGCGGCTGAATGATTACCTCACCGGCATGTTCTCCTAGTCCGGGACATGCTTGAGGCCCGCGGCGGCCACGGTTGCCGCGGGGCTGATTGGAGAGGCGGGTCATCTCTTGCGGGAGATGGCCCGCCTTTTTGCGTCGCGTGCTGGTGCGCTTGCCCAAAACCACCACAAAGGTGCCTGTCCCCTTTGTGGTGGTTTTCGCTATCATGGACAACGTTGAATTTCTACGAAGGAGCAGGGCATATGGCGATTCTTTTGGGATGCGATTCCATCAGCCTAGAGTTTCCCACCAAGCATATTTTCGATAGCGTTACGCTCGGCGTGGGCGAGGGCGACCGTATTGGTATTGTCGGTAAAAACGGCGACGGTAAGTCGACGCTGCTGAGCGTGCTCGCCGGCACGTTGGAGCCCGACGACGGCCGCGTGACGCACCGCCGCGGCACCACGATCGGTCTACTCGGCCAAAAGGATCAGCTTGTCGGCACCGATACCGTGCATCATGCCGTTGTGGGCGACACGCCCGAGTACGAGTGGGCGTCGAGCCCCCGTACGCGCCAGATCCTCGCCGGCCTCATTAGCGATGTGCCCTGGGAGGGCATGGTAGGCGAGCTCTCGGGCGGTCAGCGCCGTCGCGTGGACCTCGCGCGCCTGCTGATCGGCGACTACGACGTGCTCATGCTCGACGAGCCCACCAACCACCTGGACATGCGTACCATCAACTGGCTTGCGCGTCACTTAAAGGCCCGCTGGCAGCGCGGTCAGGGCGCCATGCTCGTGGTCACGCACGATCGCTGGTTCTTGGACGAGGTCTGCACCAGCATGTGGGAGGTCCACGACGGCCAGGTCGATCCCTTCGAGGGCGGCTACTCGGCATACATCCTGCAGCGCGTGGAGCGCGACCGCATGGCCGCCGTCACCGAGGAGCGCCGCCGCAACATGGCGCGCAAGGAGCTCGCGTGGCTGAGCCGCGGCGCCCAGGCACGTTCCACCAAGCCCAAGTTTCGCGTGGATGCCGCTCGCGAGCTGATCGCCGACGTGCCGCCCGTGCGTGACGAGCTGGAGCTCAAGCGCCTGGCCGTGAGCCGCCTGGGCAAGCAGGTTATCGATGTGGTCGACGTGGACGCCGGCTATGCGGATGCCGATGGCACGTCCAAACAGGTGCTCACCGATGTGACCTGGCTCATCGGCGCGGGCGACCGCTATGGTCTTTTGGGCGAGAACGGCGCCGGCAAGTCGACGCTGCTCGACGTGATCCAGGGCAAGATCGCGCCCCTGCGCGGCCGCGTGAAGATCGGCCAGACGGTGCGCTTTGGCGTGCTGTCGCAGCAGCTCGAGGAGCTCGAACCCTACATGGGCGACACGATCCGCGAGGTGCTCAGCCACTATAAGAAGTACTACGTCATTGACGGCAAGGAGACTTCACCCGAGAAGCTCTGCGAGCGTCTGGGCTTTACGACGCAGCAGCTCTGGAGCCGCATCGGCGATCTTTCGGGCGGCCAGCGCCGTCGTCTGTCGCTGCTACTGACAATCCTGGACGAGCCCAACGTGCTCATCCTGGACGAGCCCGGCAACGACCTGGATACCGACATGCTGGCGATTGTCGAGGACTTGCTGGACGGCTGGCCGGGCACGCTGATCCTGGTGACGCACGACCGCTTCTTGATGGAGCGCGTGACCGACCAGCAGTGGGCACTGCTCGACGGTCACCTGACGCATATGCCCGGCGGCGTGGACCAGTACCTGCGCCTGTGCAACGCCACGGCCGAGGGCGAGCCCGTGGGCGCACCGAGTGCCAAGACCGGCACGTTCGACACCGGCGCCGCAGCGGTTGCGGCCGAAAAGCCCAAGACGAGCGGGCAGCCCAACGGTCTTTCCAACGCCGAGCGCCAGAAGCTCCGCCGCGAGGTGAGCTCGCTCGAGCGCAAGATGGAGACGCAGCGCGCTCGCGTGGAGGAGGCCGAGGCTGCGATGGCGCAGGTCGACCCCACCAATTACACGGCGCTGGGCGAGCAGCAGGCAAAGATCGACGAGGCCCACGCCGCCATGGACGAGTTGGAGATGGCGTGGCTCGAGGCGAGCGAGAAGCTCGAGGGCGAGGAGTAGGCGAGGATGATCAAGGCCGCGTTTTTCGATATCGACGGCACGTTGCTGAGCTTTAAGACCCATCGGATTCCGGCGTCGGCGCAGCAGGTGCTCGACAGCTTTCATGAGCAGGGGATTGCGTGCGTGATCGCCACGGGTCGCCCGACCTATCAGATGCCCGATTGGCTGTTCGAATTGGGTTGGGATGCGTACATTACGCTCTCGGGCCAGCACTGCTTTGATGCCGAGGGGGTTTACCGCAGCTGCCCGATCGATCCGGACGACGTTGCGGTGATTGTGGACCAGGTGGCCGAGGGGCGCTACGACTCGCTGTGCATGCAGGGCGAGAACTCGTTTGTGAACCGCCTGTCCGAGCGCGTGGTGACGGCCGGCAACAACGCGGGGATCGTCTACCACGAGGAGCCGTTTGAGCACGCCTTTGAAGCGCCGGTCTACCAGTTTTGCGCCTTTGTGGATCCTGCCGACGAGCATATCGTGACCGATGCGGTGTCGCATTCGCTCACTACGCGCTGGTGCGACCTGTTCTGCGACATTATTCCCGCTAACGGCGGCAAGGACCTGGGCGTGGCAGCGACGCTGGAGCGCCTGGGTGTCGACGCGAGCGAGGCGATCGCCTTTGGCGACGGCGAGAACGACCTGTCGATGTTCTCGGCCGTGGGCACAAGTGTGGCCATGGGCAACGCGCAGGATACCGTGAAGGCCGCAGCGACCTACGTGACGACCGCCGTAGACGACGACGGCATCTACAACGCCGCGAAGCACTTTGGCCTCGTGTAGCTGCGACCCGGCACTTGGGGACGCTCCTTATCTGCCGGCAGCTGGGGACACTCCTTGCGGGGCGTTCCCATTTTGTTTTCATCTCGCACGTTTTGTGAAACGCGGCTAACTTTTTGGTCAATGCAGTAAGACATGGTCAACTTTTGCGGTAAAGTAAGCCAAGGAAAGTATCCAAAGGCTAACTAGCAATCATCGCGAAAGGCGGCCCATGGCCCTACGTGAATCCGGAGAAGACTATCTCGAATCGATCTACGTCCTATCGGAACGTCAGGGCATCGTGCGCTCGATCGACGTTGCCGAATACTTGGGCGTAACCAAAGCAAGCGTCTCTAAAGCCATGGCGGCCTTGGAGAGCACCGGCTACGTGGAGATGGGCAAACGCGACGTGCATCTGACGGAACGCGGTCTTGAGGTTGCCCGTCAAATGTGGGAGCGCCACTGCTTTTTTGTAGGTCTGCTAGAGGACGCAGGCGTAACGCCCGAGGTCGCGTCGCAAGAGGGCTGCCACATGGAGCACTGCCTGAGCGAGGAGAGCTTCGAGAAGCTAAGATCGATGCTGAGACGGGAAGATGTAGCGGGTCCAACAACAGAAGCCTAACTGACCCACAGTAGCGCGGAGTTCACGCAAAGCGCGAACCAGCGACCGGGACCAGCGGCCCTTTCGGCCAAGTCCATTTCAGCAAAGGAACCCCGCCAGCAAGCGATGCCCAAGAACCGCCAGCTGTGTCAATGCAGGCCGGGGCCGGGCTTGGTTTTGAAAACACTCCGCAGCGCGAGGCCCGCCTTTCCGTTGCTCCGCAGGAGCAAGAAAGACGGGCCTCATGCGCGAGGACGTTTTCAAAACCAAGCCCGGCCCCGGCCGGAGGGACCACGAGCGCTACAGGTTCTTGACACCCATCGCGCGCATGGCGTTCAGGATGGCGATGATCGCCACGCCCACGTCGCCAAAGACGGCAAGCCACATATTGGCGATGCCCAGCGCTGCCAGCACAAGGATGAGCAGCTTAATGCCCAGCGCAAAGATGATGTTCTGCCAAACAATCGACATGGTCTTGCGCGCCACGCGAATAGCGCGGGAAATGTCGGACGGCTTGTCGTCCATCAGCACCACGTCGGCGGCCTCGATCGCGGCGTCGGAACCCATGGCGCCCATGGCAATGCCCACATCAGCGCGCGTAAGCACAGGCGCGTCGTTGATACCGTCGCCGACAAAGGCGAGCTTGCCCTTGCCACTTTCGGCCGCGAGCAGCGCTTCAACACGCTCGACCTTGTCGCCCGGCAGCAGCTGCGCGTGGAACTCGTCGAGGCCGAGCTGCTTGGCCACAGACGCCGCAACCTCCTCGCGGTCGCCCGTGAGCATGACGGTGCGCTTGACGCCGGCGGCGTGCAGGTCGCGAATCGTTTGCTCCGCATCGACCTTGATGGTGTCGGCAATTACGATGTGGCCGGCATAGGTGCCGTCGACGAGCACGTGGAGGATCGTACCGACGACCTCGCAATTGGGAGCGTCGATACCGGCCGCAGCAAGCATCTTGGCGTTGCCGACGACGATATGTTTGCTGTCGATAGTCGCCGTCACGCCATGGCCCGCGTCGTTGGCGGAGTCGCTTACGCGCTTGGGATCGAGCTCGCCCTGGAAGGCGGTGCGCACCGACTGCGCGATGGGATGGTCGGAGAACGACTCGGCGAGGGCTGCGACCTCGAGTAGCGACTGCTCGGTATAGCCTGCCTCGGGGTGCACCGCGACGACCGAGAACGTGCCGTTGGTGAGGGTGCCCGTCTTGTCAAAGACGACGGTGTCCACATCGGCGAGCGTCTCGAGGTAGTTGGAACCCTTGATGAGAACGCCCAGCTTGGACGCGCCGCCGATGCCGCCAAAGAAACTGAGCGGCACGCTGATCACGAGCGCACACGGGCAGCTGACGACCAGGAAGGTCAGGCCGCGCAGGATCCAGTCGGACCAGGCGCCGGTGACCAAACCGCCGCCGAGCGCGAGTACCGCGGCCGCGCCGGTGACGGCGGGCGTGTAGACGCGGGCGAAGCGCGTGATGAAGTTCTCGGTGCGCGCCTTCTTTTCGCTGGCATTCTCCACGAGTTCCAGGACGCGCGCGACGGTGGACTCGCCAAAGGGCTTGGTGGTGCGCACGTGGATGAGGCCCGTCATGTTGATGCAACCGCTGATGATATCGTCGCCGGTCTTGGCCGGGCGGGGGACCGACTCGCCCGTGAGTGCGGCGGTGTCGAGCTGGGTTTCGCCCTCGACGATGACGCCGTCGATAGGCACGCGCTCGCCGGGCTTGACCACGATCACGGTGCCGACGGCGATGTCATCGGGAAAGACCTGTTCGAGTGTGCCGTCGGCTTGCTCGACGTTAGCGTAGTCGGGCGCGATGTCCATCATGGCACTGATCGACTTGCGGCTCTTGCCCACGGCGTATGCCTGGAACAACTCGCCGACCTGGTAGAACAGCATGACAGCGGCGCCTTCGGCCATGTGCGGGTCGGTGTCGGGGAAGAGCACCATGGCAAACGCGCCGATGGTCGCGACGGCCATGAGGAAGCTCTCGTCGAAGGCCTTGCCGCGGCGGATGTTATTGAATGCCTTTTGCAGTACGTCGTAGCCGGCAATCAAAAACGGCACGAGGAACAGCACAAAGCTGGCGTAGATGTTGCCGGGCTCCCCAAATGCGATAGCGAGGGCGCCGAGCTCGTCGAGGGCATAAACAACGGCAAAAATGCCCAGTGCTACCAGGATGCGGTTGCGCTTGTGCTCAAGGGACTCTTTCTTCTTGCGCTTCTTCTTTTTCTTTTTGGGATCGGCGGCTGTCATGATTCAAACCTCTCATTTGAGTTTATGAACACTCGCTCATATAATTTCGCGAGCAAAGGCCGCGGCAAGCGCGGCCTCGCAGGTCAACGTATGCGCGGGTTAGAGAATGATCTCGCAGTCCGGCTCGGCGTCGGCGGTGAACTCAACGACGCGGTCCAGGACCTCGTCGAACTTGGCGTCGTCGGCCTCGAGCGTCAGCTTCTGGGTCATAAAGTTGACCGAAACGGACTTGACGCCCTCGAGCTTGGCAAGTTCGTCCTGAAGCTCGCGCGCGCAGTTGGCGCAATCGATCTCGTCGAGCTTAAACTGCTTTTTCATGGTGGGTTCCTTTCCCTGTGTTAGCGGTCTGGGTGCCGGCCGCGCTGATACCGTGGGTGATTGCTATTCGCAGATATGGCTCATGCCCTGGTTAAGCATGGTGTAGACGTGATCGTCGGCGAGCGAGTAGAGAATGTTGCGGCCGTCGCGGCGGAACTTGACCAGGTGCGACTGCTTAAGCGTGCGCAGCTGGTGCGATACTGCCGACTGCGAGGTTGCGGTCGCCTCGGCGATGTCGGCCACGCAGAGCTCGCGGCCCATGAGGGCATAGAGGATCTTGATGCGTGTGGTGTCGCTGAAGACCTTGAACAGGTCGGCCAGGTCGTACAACAGCTCCTCGTCGGGAAGGTCCTCGGGCGAGCAGGTGGTGGGGACGATCGGCTCGGTGGCCTCGATGCCAGTCTTTGTTTCATCAGCGTGGCTGCTCATTGCAACATCCTTTCATATGAACATGCGCTCATATAAATTACTTCCGATTATATGAGCGCATGTTCATATGTCAATACAATTTACGTTAACTTCGATGACTGCTTGCCGCCTCTGCGATTTTCTGCGGGTTGGGAGACATCGACGCAATGCTCGCCAACATATTTCGAGATGTTCGGCCAGCATGCTAAGAAAGCCACCTTGAGAAGCTTTAGGACTGTTCATATTTGTACTTTATCGTGTTAAATACAGCGAGAATCAGTTCTTCCTCTACGGGAGTTCCTGCAGAATCAGTTTTATCTAAAGTTATATTGAGCATTGCTGCAGCCAATCTGGCACATCGGTGGCCGAATAAGTCGAAAAATGTAGGTGGACATCCGCAGAGATCGCCTTTAGAAGAGCGAATTCTCAATTAGATCAATAATCGTGTCGTCTTCCGTGCGGTTTTCATCGATTTTTGCGAACATGTCGCATTCCCAAGGCCCATTGATTTCCTCAGCAAGGGCCCCGACGTGTTGCATGTCGTCGGGTTCTGGTACATCGTTGATGCTCGGGTCATCAGCTTGCGGATATTGGCTTGCAATTTCGCGCTTGGCGGCCTCTTCTTCTTTGAGTGTCTCCAGGACGCGGCGACCGTATTCGAAGTAGCGCCGCAAGACAAATTGACGAAGAGTTTCTTGCAGGATGGCGAAGTTATCCGGGAGTCGACCGGGCCATATCTTCTCGCGAATGCGAATCGCTTCCATGACCCGCCTAAAAGCGGACTGCTTGAAAAACGAATGACGACTAACTGTGATAACGGCATATCCCATGTTTCGCAGCGTGTTTCGGCGTTCCTCGTCAATTGATTGCTGTTCGGGCTCGTCGTGGTAAAAGCCGTTGTATTCGATATCGGTCATCGAATTTTCGAGCAGCGCGTCGAGGTAGAAAACCGTCCGTCGCGTTAGGGCGGCGTATCTTTTGGGGACTGGGATCGGATAGTCCGTTTTGATAGCGCGTATGGCTAAGCCACCCATTGACTTGGGCATTGTCAGCATCATGACAAACGCCGTTTCGAGTGGGGAGCGACCGCCTTCGCGTACATAAGAAAGTGCCTTAAGTGCTTTATTAGATCCACGATACCCCGATGCCTCTGAAAAGAAGGCTCTGAGCTCTTCAACGCTGGTTAGGGCTGGGCGCTCGCGATATTGAGTTTCGTCGGACGTTCCAAGCGCGTAGGAGCCGCAGATTTCAAAGTAATACTCAACGAGCTCCGAAAGGTTGAGGTCGGCTGCTGCTTCTAACGCGCACAGCTTGATATCGACGATGTAGACGTTCGGCTCGAGTTCTAGGTAGCTTTCTGCATCAAACGTATAGCGCGTGCAGTGGCAGATGCAGCCCTTGCGGTGCCTTTTGGCATTATTGGAAAACGTCAGCACATGGATGCTTTCAGAATCGACATTCTTTCTGTTGAGCCATGCTCGCGCCGCTTCCAGGTTGGACGTGGTCGGCGCAGACACCTTGATCTTTTCCATAGATATGGGATCGGTCGCGTGGCTTGCGAGCGAGTTGACTGTTTGGTATACAGCGCGTGCCGTGGTATGTGACAGAACGATTCCCATACGCGCATGATGGCATAGCGGACGCCATATACGCTCGAAACTTCGGGCAACGGTATTGGGGCGCGGCTTATCTTCTGCGAACGGTGGGTTTTTGAGCTGTCGTATTGAGGGGGGCAGCTTCGGCTGGGGAGGTTTCTGTCGGCTGCCCCATTTTGGTGAACTTTAGTTGCGGATTCGTAGCTTCTAAGCGTTTTTGCCGACCGCTCAGATGCCTCACCAACATAATTTGAGTTATTCGGCCTTATCCTATACGAATGGTGCGATCGCAACGTCCTATTCGAATTGATTCAGGTAGATTTATAGGGCTTGGTTGCGAAATTGGGGCGACTATAGCGCTCGATTGCGGTTCAAGGGGCCTTGACTAGTGGTTCAGCTGGCCGAACAACTCGAAAAATGTAGGTGGGCCAACCTGCCGACTATGTGAAGCACGCGTATTTGCTCGTTTTGATGAAAACTAGGGTGCAGCCATAAGGCTGCGCCCTAGTTTACTGCGTGCCGGTGTGCCCAGACGGATTGCGCTGTGCCTGGCAGGCGCTCCCGCAGATGGATCGGTTATTTCGCGAATAGGTTCTTGAGGTTGAACTCGGCTTGGACGGTGCGGAGCATGAGGTCGGTGTCGTCCAAGCCCAGGTGCTGCTCGTTGGCGTCGGCGGCGAGGGTTCCACGGCGGCGCGCCCAGTTCTCGAGCGCGGCTGGGGCGGACTCGCGGGGGAGCGAGCGCACGTCGGCGTCCAGGCTGCGGCAGATCTGGCGCGAGTCGATGACGATGATCTTGCCGGCGCGGCGTGCCTCGGCGTAGCCGTCCAGGTGGATCTTGAACCAGCTGTCCTCAAAGGCGGCGTTGTGTGCCATGTACGGGTACTTCTTCATAAGCTTGAGCAGCTGCTTTTGCAGCTCTTTGTTCTCGCGGAACGGCTTTTTGCCGTCGATGTCGTCCCAGGTGATGTGGTGGATATTCGACAACGGCACATCCTCGCCGCGGTAGATGTCGGGCAGGCCGCAGTAGTGTGCCTCGGCGTCATGCGGGACGGCGTCGCTGGTGAGCTCCATGATCTCCCAGCCCACGTTGATGATATAGCCGCGCTCGGGTGCACGGCCGGTGGTCTCGATGTCGATACCGAGCACGGTGCCCTGGATGGGCTTGCGGGCGTAGGCCACGCCGAGCGCGTCGCGGTCGCCGCGGATTTCGCGCATAACGGACGCGGCGGTGCGCTTTTGCATCTTGCCGATGGCGGCGCAGGTGTCGGCATCGGACAGGCCGCGCGAGAGCGTCGCGGGCGTCACGTTGCGCAGACGCGCCTCGCCAATCTGGTCGCACAGGTCGCGGTTGCGGTCGGCCAGGTCGCGCACGGTGGCAAAGTCGAAGCCTGGGTCGCCCTCGGCGGTAAAGTACTCGGTCTCGAGCACCTTGAGGGCCTCCTCGCCCTTCTGGCGCTCGGACTCCATGGCGCCGTGGTCGCCGTAGATAAACATGGGGATAAACGGCTGGCGCTCGTATTCGAGTGCTTGCGAAACATTCATATGCTGCTCCTTGGACGGGCCGCGTCGCGCGGCTCGGGGTTACTGAGTTGTGGCGAGATGATAGTTTACCATGGGCAACTATTGGCACCGCGCCCGGGACAACTACAATACCCTAGTTGACCGCTAGGACTTTTACAATGTTGCCGAAAGACACGAAAGGTTCCATCCGTCATGGATTTACTGATTGATATTCTGCTCGACGCCGGCAAGGACACGCTGTCCCTGGTGCCGTTTTTGTTGGTGACGTATCTTGCCCTCGAGACGCTGGAGCATGTGGCGGGCGACCGCGTCAACGGTGCTATCAAGCGCGCCGGCGCCGCGGGTCCGGTGGTTGGCTCGTTGCTGGGCATGGTGCCACAGTGCGGGTTTTCGGCCATGGCGGCGACACTGTACGCCGGTCGCGTCGTGACGCTGGGAACTCTGGTGGCGGTGTTTCTCTCGACCTCCGACGAGATGCTGCCGCTGCTACTTGCCGAGCAGGTTCCCGTGCAGACTATGGCGATGCTTCTGGCTTCGAAAGCATTGATTGCGCTGGTCACGGGCTTTATCGTGGATGCCGCCATTCGTGGCCTGCGTCGCAACGCCCGTGCGCACGCGGCGATTCGCCGTACCGTGTTGGGGACCGCTTCCAATCCGGCTCATGTGAACTGTGCGCATGACGACCACAGTGGCGGCGATATCATCGACGAGGTGGCCGAGGCGGGCGTGAGCGCCGATCACATCCACGAGCTGTGTGAGCGCGACCATTGCGGTTGTGATGAAGACGAGGATGAGGACGAGCACGGCCATGGCCACGACCACGGACGCGAGCGCGAGCATGAACACCATCATGACCACGGTCACTCCCACGAAGGCGCTCCTGTCCTGTCGATTATCCGCAGCGCCATCTCGCATACCGTGCAGGTATCGGCATTTATTTTCCTAGTGACGCTGATCCTGGTCGCCGTCCTCGAGACCTTTGGCGAGTCCGCAATCGAGCAGTTCCTGCGCGGCAACGAGACACTCGCTGTCCTGGGTTCGGCGCTTGTCGGGCTGATTCCCAATTGCTCGGCGAGCGTGGTCATTACACAGCTGTATCTGGAAGGCGCGCTGCAACTGGCGCCGATGCTCGCCGGCACGCTCATTTCCGCCGGCGTGGGTTATCTGGTGCTGTTCCGCACCAACCGCAGCGCCCGCGAAAATGCCGTGTTCCTGATCATGATGTACGTCATCGGCGCTGGCTGGGGCCTCATCCTCTCCGCCGTTGGCCTCTAAGTAGGCCTAAAAAATGGGCTTCAAATAGCCATGCTCAGCGCCTGCGCAATGCGGCGACGCATGGCATTTTGAAGCCCGTTTTTTGTTGAGCCATGGATTCCGAGCGCTCACACCGCTCAAAACAAAAAGGTAGATTTTAGACATGTCTCAAAAATCTACCTTGGTTAGTGCAGCAACTCGGTGAGGTTGCGTTTAAAGCGGGCGCGGTCTTCGCTGGTAAATGCTGCCGGACCGTGAGTGCGTCCGCCGGCGCGGCGTACCTTCTTTTCCTCGTGGCGAATAAACAGCTGCATGTCGATAGTCGCCTTGTCGTACACGCGCCCGCGCACACCGATGGCGGCGGCATCGCGCCCGAGCACCATGCTCGCCAAGCCAATGTCCTGCGTCACGACCACGTCGCCCGCCTGCAGGCGTTCGACAATGGCAAAGTCGGCGCTGTCGGCGCCCACGCTCACGTCGAGCGTCGTGACCCAAAAGCCGCGTCGCGCGTGCTCGGCATCGCGCGGGTCGTCGCGGCGAATGTGTCGTTCCAGGTTTTGCGTGCTGTTGCCGGCGATAACAACGGCGACGCCCGCCCGCCGCGCGCAGTCAATCGACTCGCGCGTGACCGGGCAGGCGTCGGCATCAATAAAGAGCGTTCGCGGCATCTAGTGCACCAGTTTGCCAAATTGAATGGCGCGAACAATGAGCGTTACGCCAAACACCAGCAGCGCGGCGCCACTAAAGATGACAAGCATCTTGGCCGACCACAGCGGATAGATAAACACGAACATGCCGGCGATGATGGAGAGTGCACCGCTCAGGATGGCAAGGGCGCGGTTGGACGAAAGCTCGGACTCCAGAATGGACATGACACCTTCGACAATCCAGCCAAAGCCGGCCACGATAACCACCATCGTGGTGAGTGTCGCGGTCGAGAAGGCCTGGTTGCGCAGGATTATGACGCCGCCCAGGATAATGAGTAGGTTGGAGATGATGCTCGTCACGCGCCAGCCAGTGGGCAGCAGCGGCTCAAAAATGGCAGTGAACAGCCTGATGGCAGCGGTGATTACAAAGTAAAAACCCAGGACGGTCGTCAAAAGACGAGGGACTTGGCGGGTGCAAAAAGCAGCGCGATGCCAGCAATGAGCGCCACGACGCCCGTGATGGCGTAGATCCAGCGCACGGCCTTGACGGCTTTGCCCGCCATACTTTTCTCGTCAAATCCAAACTGGCTCGATT
The DNA here is from genome assembly GCA_905214435.1 of uncultured bacterium. Taxonomy (GTDB): domain Bacteria; phylum Actinomycetota; class Coriobacteriia; order Coriobacteriales; family Coriobacteriaceae; genus Collinsella. The sequence continues at coordinate 36,635 of CAJMMA010000006.1, read as the reverse complement.
TTTGGTCATCGTTCCTAAAGATACCCATAACGTCTCCTTTCCGTGCGGCGTAAGCCTTGATCGTTACAACCAGTATCGCTTAAAGGCGCTGGCGTATGGGTCGGGGAGGGCGAAACGTAACCCAAAGGTCCCGAATTGTTTCCGTTGTTCCCCACGTCGCGGTTTTCTATTCAACAGGTGTAGAACATTGCAGCCCTGTTCGTTATTGCCTACGTTTTAGGTTAGATTTTCCTAAGGACAATTGGCTTGTATTGGGGGTCCCTATGAACGAAGCAGTTCCCGAGGCACCGTCGAGTGTCGAATCGATGGCAAAGCAAGGTTGCGAAAAGCTCGGTCTGGAAGCGTTTGATGCGCTGGTCCGTCGTGCCCGTACGTGCCGTCGCTTTGACGAGTCTATGCGCGTGCCGCGCGAGTTTTTGCTCGAGCTGGCGGAACTGGCGCACCTGGCTCCCTGCGGCGCCAATGCTCAGCGTCTGCGCTTTCACGTGGTGAGCGGTGCAGAGGACTGCGCGCGTGTATTTGACGAGCTTGCATGGGCCGGTGCGCTCAAGGATTGGCCGGGTCCCGATGAGGGCGAGCGCCCGACCGGCTACATCGCGATTCTTGCTGAGCGCGCCGTTCCGGGCAAGCCCGCCGCTCCCATTACCGATGTCGACACGGGCATTACCGCGCAGACGATGATGCTCGCCGCCCGCAGCGCCATGCCCGAGGTGTCAGCCTGCATGTTCAAGGCCTTTACGCCCCGCGCGATCGATGCCATGGGGCTCGATAACGACAAGTATGAGCTCAAGCTGATCATGGCGTTTGGCGTTCCGGCCGAGACACAGGTGATCGATGCGATCGATTCCAATCCCGACGGCTCCATCAATTATTGGCGCGACGAGGCGCGGGTGCACCACGTACCCAAGCGTTCGCTCGCCGACGTGCTGGTGTAGTTGAGTGTCACCGCGGTGTGATCCGGCGGTAAACCACCACAAAGGTACCCGTCCCCTTTGTGGTGGTACGAGGGGAGGGTGTGTGGCAGATCTGTATTTGGTGCGGCATGGGCAGACTGAGCTCAATGTGCAGAGCATTTTGCAGGGCTGGCACGATTCGCCGCTTACGGCGCGCGGGCGCGAGCAGGCGCTGACGGCGCGTACGGCGTTTGCGGCGCGTGGCGTGGCCTTTGATCATGTGTATTCCTCGCCGTTAGGCCGGGCGCGGCATACGGCCGAGCTTATCGTTGGCGAGGACCGTTCCATTGAGCTGGTCGATGACCTGCGTGAGTGGCATTTTGGCTCGCTGGAGGGCACATCAAATCGCGAGATGCCGCCGCAGCCCTGGGGCGATTATCCGGTGGCCTTTGGCGGCGAGTCGGAAGTGCAGCTTCAGTCGCGCATGGTCGCGGCGCTGTCCCGCATCATGGCCAGGCCGCAGCACGACTGCGTGCTGGCGGTTTCCCACGGCTCAGCCTGCCAGGAGTTTCTTGAGTATGTGACTGGCGGGGGAGAGCTGCCCGACAACGGTGCCGTGCTTCATTTTGGCTATTGCGATGGGGCGTTTTCGCTCTTGGGTTGGTAACGAACGAAAGGACCCCTATGAATAAAGATCTGTATCTGGTCCGTCATGGACAGACGATATTCAACCTTAAGCGTATCATTCAGGGGTGGAGTGACTCGCCGCTCACACAGCTGGGCTGCGATCAGGCGGCGCGTGCCGGCATGTTCTTGCGTGCGCGCGGCATTGAGCCCGACCACGCCTACACCTCTACGCTGCACCGCACCGAACAGACCATCGCCAACCTGTGGTCGGGCATGACGTACGAGCGCCTGGACGGTCTGCGCGAGTGGTTCTTTGGCGACTTTGAGGCCGAGCGCGTGATGCTTATGCCCGAGCGCCCGTGGCGCGATTTCTATCGCCAGTTTGGCGGTGAGGGCCAGATGCAGGTGCGCGAGCGCATGGTGACGACGCTGACCGATCTTATGCGACGCCCGGACCATTCGTGCGTGCTCGCGGTGAGCCACGGGTCGGCCATCAAGGAGTTTTTGGATCACGTGAAGGGCACGGAGGCCGACGAGCGCGAGCGCGTGCCGGGCAACTGCTCGGTGCTGCATTTCGTGTTTGACGATACGACCGATACGTTTGAACTGGTTGAGATCTTTACGCAGGAAGACTACGCGCGCGAGCTGGGGCTTGAGCCGCTCGTGGCTGCCGCGGGTCCGCAGCGCGGGTAGTTTGGGCGTGGCGGTGCGGGTCGCCGACTTACTTCTCGACGCAAAAGGGGCGGAGATGCATGTACCTGCTGCATCTCCGCCCCCTGTTTGTTGAGCTGCCGATTTTTGTGCTGGGCGGTCTGGTCTTGCTAGAACCGCGCGACCTGGTGCGTGAGCAGACCTGTCGGAACTTGCGGCGCGGCGCCGCTGACCTGCGCGGCGGGGAAGAGCACGGCAACGGTAAAGTTGAACGGCTCCTTGCCGGTGTACGTTCCGGCGGCACGGGCCTCATCGGCCAGCAGCTGCGACGCCCCGGTCAGAGCGGCGGCGTAGGCGGGGTCGTCGGTCAGTGCCGGCTCCGGTGCTTGGTCGAGCATAGCGCGGATGGCCCCGACGGCGTCCTCGCGCTTGACCTCCCACGCGCGGTGCGTAATGCCCGCGGGGTCGGTGACGGCGTAGAGCGACGCGCCCTCTTTGGCGGCGCCCAGGATGATATCCATGACGGGCGAGGCCTCGTAGGCGAGCGACACGGGGCGCGGCTGCACCTTGAGCTCGGCGATCGCGCGCGCGGCGGCGGCCACGTCGGCGCTGGCATCGCCCTTGCCGTCCGCAAGTACACTCGTCGGGCAGATCGCCACGACACCCGTCACGCGTCCCGGCTCGCCCGAGCATTCGTACACGTAATACGCCGCACCCGGGTCCTTGAGCATCAGGCCATCGGCAAGGGCTCCGCGCAGAGCATCGTTGCCGCTCAGGATGCTGCCCATTGCAGGCAGCGCCTCGAGTACGTGGTCCTGAGCCGGGCGGATGCAGGGAAACGGAAGTGCTTTCATGGGCGGTCCTAACGCACGAGTCGGTTTGTTCGCGGCTTATTATGCCCCAACTTGGCTATCCGCGCCCCAGAGTGTATTGTCGGCGAGCGCGATCAGCACCTGTTGGCAGCGAACGATGTCGGCGTGGGGCACATATTCGTTGGGCTTGTGCGCGAGCGCGAGCGACCCGGGGCCATAGCTCATGCAGTTGCGGTTTCCCGTCTTGCCGGCAATGACGGCAGTGTCGGTGTAGCCGGTAAAGAAGCCGACGGTCGTGTCCGTGCCCGTCACATCGTCTGCTGTGCACTTGAGCGCAGCTAGAAGGGGAGAGGCCGGATCGCGCTCGATGGCGGGGCGGTCGCCTGTCACGGTATAGCTTCCATGGCAGCCTGGGACCGCGGCTTCGGCGGCGACAATGGCCTGCTCTACCATGCGCGTCGCGGCGGCCGTATCGGTCGGCGGGGTCAGGCGCATATCGACCCAGACCTTAGCGTGGTCGGGCACGACATAGGGACGGTAGCCACCCTCGATCTGTCCAAACGTGATGGTCGATGGCCCCAGCTCCTCATGTAAAGGCAGCGTCGCAAACGTGCGACGAAGCGAGCACACGACCTCGGCTATGGCGGCGACGGCGTCGGCGCCCTTCCAAGGCTGGCTTGCATGAGCCGTGACGCCGGCCATCTCGATCTCGAACCACGTGCGACCCTTGTGCGCCACCTGGATCTGCCCGTCGGTGGGCTCGGTGTCCAGCACCCATTCGCGCGAGCCGACCCAGCCAGCATCGATCGCGGCCTCTGAGCCGCGCATGAAGTCTTCCTCGTCGACCGAGCAGATGAGCGAAAAGCCGCGGCGTGGCAGCGCGCCATCCGCCGCCACGCGCTCGAGCGTATGGACCAGTGCGGCAATGGCGCAGGCCAGGCCACCCTTCATATCGCAGGCACCGCGGCCATAGAGTTTATCGTCGCGCACAACCGCCCCAAGCGGTTCGATGTCTGCGTCCCAGCCATCGCCCAAGGTGACGGTATCCATGTGGCAGATATAGATCAGCCGCGGCTCGTCGCTTTGGCCCGGCACGGTGACTTTAAGGTTGCGGCGCCCGGGCAGCACTTCGAGCTCCTCAATCTGCACGGCATCGAGCGCAGAACTATCAAGTTGTGCCAGCTGCTGCTCAATGAGCCTCTTAATGAAGCGCTCAATTTCATCCTCATACGCGCCCGGGTCTGAGCTGTCAATCCGCACGAGCTCCTGCGCAAGCCGCCAGGCAAAATCCTCATCAACCATATGCAACCTCACAATCAGTTTGCTTTCCAAACCGATTGTAAGCCTCCTGAGAGATCCGCGACGTGGGCGTGGCAGTATTTACCGTTCGCAGGCCGAGCCAGCGCGTTTGCCGTCCGAGCGGGTTCACAAGCGACGCAGCGGGTACGTACCCTTCATGGACGACATGCTGTGCGACATATCTGCCTTTCGGTATCACCGGATACCTCCACAGGTCTTGGCAATAATGCCGGACCTGCCCGATTCTGCGGACGATCCGCGCAGGGAGCACCTATGTGAGCATCCGCTCGTCACGCATTTCCTGGGCACCCCGTTACACGTGTTGGCGCACGGCAGCTGCGGACGTAAGGGCGATCGCATTGTCAGGCATGTTTGGAACGGGGAGAGGCCGTTTGATTCCATGCGACAGACAGAGTTTGGCCTCGATGTCGCGTCCCCGCTCTTTACCCTGCTGACCCTGGCTTCCTCGGTCTCAAACGAGCGTCTGATCATGTGCATGTATGAGATGTGCGGCACCTTTGCCGTGTGCAAGATTGCGCCTCAGGTAAAGTCGGCACTTGAGCAGGCATACGGGGGCCGGTGGGGTGACGCACGGTCGGGCTGGGAAAACGTAAAGGATGTCTCGGGGAATCCAACGGACTTGTGGAAACGACCTCCCTTGATCGAGCTCTCTGAGCTTACAGAGTTCGTCGATAAGGTCCGGGGGCTCCGCGGCGCTAAATCGTTCATACGAGCCGCGAAATGCATTACGGGGGTGGCAGCATCGCCGCTCGAGGTCCAGGCTTCGATGCTGTTTGGCCTTACGAGGTTGCGCGGCGGCGAAGGGCTGAGCCTTACCAATAACGTTGAGATTCGTATGACGCGCAGCGCCCGCCTGATTTCGGGGCTTGATAGGCGCTATGCCGATATCCTGCTGGCAAATAAGGACGGCAGTCGAGAGTGTCTGGTTGAATGCCAAGGTAAAGCCATTCACGGATCCATTGAATCCAAGATCTCGGACTCCGATCGAACGACGGCCTTGCAAGCGATGGGATATCCCGTCGTTCTGATGACCTATGGCCAGCTGGCCGACTCCGATGCCTTCCGCGTGGTGATGGAGCTCATCATGTCCTATCTCGATGTGCCGCTGAAAGACAAGACGCCGCGACAGCAGGAGCTCGAACGGCGGCTTCGTGAGGAGATTTTTATCGATTGGGCAGGAATGTAGCCGCGCGGGTGGAAAACAGTCGCGCGGACTAGAGTTTTGGTCACAAAAAGACTTATATTTCGCCTTGGAGGGGCCTTAAAAATGCTATCTAGAATAAGTTGTTTCGGAAAATGGACAGTCAACTTACATTCGGCACATAGAGATCGATTTTTACCTACTAAAGTCCCTGATAAAGCTGTTTATCAAAGCGGGTGTGCTTAGCGACTTGAGCCTCACTATCGATTATCTGAAAAAACTTGTTCTGGGTATCATTTTAAAGTCGTCCGGAGCAACAAAATCGGCCCCCGTTTCGTGAAAACGGGGGCCGAATGGGCTTCGTGGTCTGTCTGGCAGGATTGGCGCCGGCGCTATTTAATCACGCGCACACGATACATCGACGGAATTTGCTTAAGTGCCTCGATCGTGCTGCCGTCCAGGTGCTCATCGGTGTCGAACATGGTGTAGGCGTTCTCGCCAGCGGACTCGTTGGTCATGCGCTGCACGTTGGCGTTGTCCTTGGCGAGAATGGCCGTGATCTGACCGATCATGTTGGGCACGTTGGCATGCAGGCAGGCAATGCGGCTTGCGGCGCGCGCCTTGCCCATGCTGCAGGCGGGGTAGTTGACGCTGTGCGCGATGTTGCCGTTTTCCAGGTAATCCTTGAGCTCGCTGATGGCCATGTCGGCGCAGTTGGCCTCGGCCTCGCCGGTGCCGGCGCCCGAATGCGTGGTGATAAACGTGTTGGGCATCTTGACGGTCTTGGGCGTGGCAAAGTCGCAGCTAAACCAGCTGAGCTTGCCCGCGCGCAGGGCGGCGTCGATGGCGTCCTCGTCAATGATGGTCTCGCGCGCGTAGTTGATGAGCACGGCGTCCGGGGCCAGCAGGTCGATCTGCTCGGTGCTGATCATGCCGATGGTATCGGCCTTGCTGGGCACGTGCACGGTGAGGTAGTCGCAGCCGCGGCACAGATCCTCGAGCGTGCCCACGCGCTGCACCTCGCGGCTCAGCACCCACGCGTGCTCGACGGAAATGAACGGATCGTAGCCGTAAACGTCCATGCCCAGGTCGACACAGGCGTTGGCGACCTTGGAGCCTACGTTGCCCAGGCCGATGACGCCGATGCGCTTGCCCTTGAGCTCGCGGCCCACAAAGGCCTTCTTGGCCTTCTCGGCATCGACCTGGATCTCGGGGTCGTCGGCGTTGTTGCGCACCCAGTTCATCGACTGCACGACGCCGCGGCTCGAAAGCACCAGCATGCCCAGGACGAGCTCCTTGACGGCGTTGCTGTTGGCACCGGGGGAGTTAAAGACGACGACGCCCTTTCTGGCGTACTCCTCGACGGGGATGTTGTTGACGCCGGCGCCGCAGCGGGCGATGGCGCGGATGCCCTCGGGCAGCTCGTAGCCGTGCAGGTCGGTGGAGCGCATCAGGATAGCGTCGGCCTCCTCGGCGGTGCCCACAAACTCGTAGCCCTCGCCAAACTCGACTTTGCCGTCTTTGGTGATGTCGTCGATGGTCTTAATCTTACGCATGGAAAAACTCCTTAGCAGGTTTTGATCTAAACAGGGTGGTTTGAGATGGCTGGTCGGCCCGCGCGTTGCGGGCTAGTTAGATCGCGGACTCAAACTATGCTGCGCTTCGAAGTCCTTCATGTACGAGGCAAGTGCCTGCACGTCTTCCATGGTTACGGCGTTGTAGACGCTGGCGCGCATGCCGCCCACCAGGCGATGGCCCTTGACGTTTTGAATCTGGTGCTTGGCCGCGCCTGCGACAAAGGCCGCGTCGAGCTCGGCGTCGCCGGTGCGGAAGGTGACGTTGGCGATGGAGCGGCTGTCGGCCTGCGTGGCGCCATGGAACAGCTCGCTGTGCTCGAGCAGGTCATAGAGCAGGTTGGCCTTGGCCCAGTTGCGCTCGGCCATGGTTGCGAGCCCGCCGGTCTGCTCCACCCAATGGAACACCTTGCCGCATACGTAGATGCCAAAGGTGTTAGGCGTGTTGAGCATGGAGCCCTTGGCGGTCTGGGTCTTAAGGTCCATGTACTGCGGCGTCTGCGCAAAGGCGGGGCCATCTGCGATGAGATCGTCGCGCACGATGACCACGGTCACGCCCGCGGCGCCGGCGTTTTTCTGAGCGCCGGCGTAGATGAGTCCGTAGCGCTCGACGTCGAGCGGCTGCGACAAAAAGCAGCTCGAGACATCGGCGACCAGCGGCACATCGCCACAGCTGGGCAGCTCGTGGTACATGGTGCCAAAGATAGTGTTGTTCTGGCAGATGTAGACGTAGTCGAGCCCGTCGCCCGTGGCCTCGGCGGCAATGCGCGCGCTGATGTCGGCCATGGTGGGAATGCGGTCGAAATTGGTGTCCTCGGAGCTCGCGAGCAGCACGGCCTCGCCATATTTGGCGGCCTCCTTGTACGCCTTGTTGGCAAAGTTGCCGGTGACGACGTAGCCGGCGCGGCCGCGGCGCATGAGGTTCATGGGGATGCCCGCAAACTGCAGCGTGGCGCCGCCCTGCAAAAACAGGACACGGTAGTTGTCGGGGATACTCAGCAGGCGGCGCAGGGTTGCCTCGGCGTCGTCGATAATCTGCTGGTACATACTAGATCGATGGCTCATCTCGAGCACGGACATGCCGCAACCGCGGTAGTCCATCATCTCGTCGGCGATCTCGGCGAGCACGCATGTAGGCAGTGCGGCCGGGCCAGCTGAGAAGTTGTGCACACGTGCCATCTTCTAGTTCCCCTCGTAGTCGTTTGAACGTTCGGGATACTTTAGCACAGTGGAGCGCCAGGCGCGACCGCATCACGGTAAAACTCGACTACGCCGCTATGATTTACAGGATGGTTACATGGGGGAGGGATTATCTCGAGGCTCGTATCCGATCCGCCTCGGCCTTTGCTTGTTTCCAGGGGCGTACGCGACCGTTGGTGAGGTCGTCGTAGCCACGAGCGATGGCACGTTGAATGTGTTCTTCGCGTTTCTGAATGGTAGTTAGTGCGCGCGTCTGATCAGAAATAGACTTTACGACAGACATATGAAACTCCTTACATAGAATCATATGTATAACTCTATGTTGAATATAGCGGAGGATGGCGTTGGGCGTGTGCGTGCCTGCATTCGTAAGCGCGGTTGTCTGGCAAGTGTGATTTGGGGCGACCTCGTTAAAGTTTCTAAGCTGCGAAAATGACCGTTAACCGGATTAAATTTTGTTGCTCAACATTTGACACTCTGGGCGTGGTAACTTTTTTACCAACAGGTATGATTATTGTCATGTGCGCCGCGCCTGCCTGCCGGGTTGCGGCGCACTTGTGACAGCCTTTGACACCCTTGGAGCGTGTACTGTGGATGTAACCACAAAAAGCGTTCGGGGGGGGGGTGCTCACCCGCGAGCAATTCCTCCCGCATGAGATGCGCATCGTCGCTGCCCTTCGTATGCAGGGCGCAAGCGACGAGCAGGTCATTGTACGCGTAAAGAGCGAGAACCTCTTTCAATATCCCACGGAGCGCATGGTCGCCAACCGCGCAACCGTGTGCCTTCGACGCCTCGACGCCATGGCGCCCACGGACGCCGCATGCGCCGTGCGTGGCATCGACTCCAATATCGCCGTCGAGGCTGTGTCATCCCTAACCAGGCTCATGGCATCCGGCACTCCCACGCAGGCGGACCAGGCCATCTTCTACAGCATGATCTGCCGCTACGATATCGTGCGCGAACTCGTGCTCGTCGAGGTAGGGGAGCGCCTACAAAACTTCGATTATGCCTTTACGGCGGTTGACCTCAACGCCTTTATGACGCGCTTTACCACGGAGTATCCGGACGCGGCCCGCTGGACTGAGGCCACGGTCAAGCGCATTAAGGGCTCGCTCCGCCAGACGCTCCGCCATGCCGGCCTTATCGGCGAGGGCCAGGGCCCGGAGTCCGAGCGCCTGTCACCACTCTTCCTCGATTCCGATGTCGAGCGAGCCTTGGTTCTGCTGGGCGAGCAGTCGCTTATCGCGGCCCTTACCGGCAGGGTGGTGATGTAGCGTGGCTCCCGTCAACAGCGCCGCCGAACCTGCTATCACCCCGGCGACCGATCTCACCACCAATATCGGCATCCATTCCCGTAAGAGCGTCGTGGCGGCGCATGTCCGCTCCGAGCACGCCCGTCAGGAATTTGAGCGACGCGCGCAGCTTCTGCGCGAGTGCCTGTGCAGCGAGGACTTTTTGGCCAACAAGGGCATAGGCAATGAGATCGGCTTCCACACCTTTTGCTATGACCCCGCGCTGGAGTTTGAGGCGCGTGCATTATTTGACACCCTTTCACGCGATGCCGAGGCCGACAAGCTTCCGTGCACGCTCAAGGTCGTGAACCTCTACGACGCTGTACTGGCGATTCTTGATGACCTTGATGTTCTTGAAGCAATGCAAGAGCAAGAAGCTGATTTTGGTTCAAAGGCCGTGCTCGATGACGTGGTTGATTATTGCCAACCCGATGTTGTCTCCAATGTGGTTTTGGACCTGACGCAACCACATGTACCGGGCGATGCGATTTTGCTCGTTGGGGTTGGCGAGGTCTATCCCTTTTTAAGAGTCCATAACCTGTTCGATTCAATGCAATCTGACTTTTCTGACGTCCCCGTTATTGCGGCTTATCCCGGCACCTTTAACGGCTCGTCTGTCACCTTGTTTAACAGGCTTGCAGCGGAGAACTACTACCGCGCAATCGATATCTCTTAAGTGCGACTTTCTACTCGCTTTGTTGACTGCCGTTCTCCAATTTGAAGGAGTTTACAATGGATAACACAACTGTTCGCAATCTCTTCACGGAAGATATCAACCGTTCCATTAACGGTGTTGTTGTCGCTGACGATGAGAAAGACGAGTCAATTAGGCAAGAGCTTAGCGAGTATGTGGTGACGCGCGAGCTGCAGGGGCACTTCGCTACTTTATTTAAAGCCTACAGCGACTCTCTGTATAACCCTACCAACAAGATGGGTGTATGGGTCAGTGGTTTCTATGGATCCGGTAAGTCGCATTTTCTTAAAATCTTGAGCTATTTGCTTGGGAATCTCGTTGTTGATGGAATGCGCGCCATCTCTTATTTTGATGGCAAGATTGCCGATCCGTTGGTGTTTGCTTCTATGGAGCGCGCCTGTTCCGTTCCTACGCAAACCTTACTATTCAATATCGACACCAAGGCAGGATCGTGGAAGGGTGATAAGGCATCTGTTGCCGTTCTCTATGGATTCCAGCGCGTGTTTTATGAGGCGCGAGGGTTTTACGGCGTTAAGCCCAAGCTTGCTCAGCTTGAGGAGTGCATCGATGAGATAGGCAAAACTCAAGAGTTTCGCGATGAATTTGAGCGTCTAACAGGGAAAACATGGGTTGAAAATCGCAAGACCTACAGGTATAACAAGGCTTTTCGGAGCCTTCTTAAAACTATTCTGGGCATGAGCGATGATGAAATAAAGGCATGGGTCTCTGCTCCTGATGACGAGCTTCTTCAGCCTGACGAATTTGCTCAAAAGGTCAAGGAGTACATTGACGCTCAGGCCGCCGCCAATGGTGGCGATTTTCGCTTGGTCTTCATGGTTGATGAGGTTGGCCAGTTTATCGCCAACGGCGGCAATTCGGATCGTCTGTTGAGTCTCCAGACGGTAGTCGAGGAGCTCGGATCAGTTTGCGGCGGCCGTGTTTGGGTAATGGTATCGAGCCAAGAAGATATCTACAATCTCGGTTTGCCGGGCGGGCTGGATACGAGCATGTTCTCTAAGATTTTGGGTCGATTTGATACCCGTCTCTCGCTTTCCAGCTCCAGTGTTGACGAGGTCATTCAGCGCCGTATTTTGGAGAAGACCGCGCCGGCGGCCGATGCGCTTGCCCAGGTCTATGAGCAGGACTCCGCCGTCCTCAAAAACAACTTCACCTTTGAAGGGTCGCGCGCCGATCTTGCGGGCTATGCCAACGCCAAGGAGTTTGTCGCCAGCTACCCGTTTGTGGGCTATCAGTTCAAGCTCCTACCCGACGTTATGACCGAGGTGCGCAAGCACGGCGTCAAGGCCAAGCACATGTCTACGGGCGAGCGTTCCATGCTGAGCGCATTCCAGGAGAGTGTCCAGGCCATCCAGCATGAACAGACCGGCGCGCTCGTGCCGTTCTGGCGCTTCTTCGACACTATCTCCAAAGATCTTGAGCACGGCATCAGCCAGGTGGTTGACCGCGCGGTCCGTGCGGCCGAGAACGCGGAGGGCCTTGAACCCTACGACGTTCAGGTGCTCAAGCTCCTGTACCTGATTCGTTACATCGGCTACGTCAAGGCCACGGTCGAGAACATCTCCATCCTCATGATCGATAGCCTCGACGTGGACAAACGCGCCCTTAAGGACCGCGTCAAGGAATCTCTCGCCCGCTTGGAGCACGAGACCTACGTTGCGCGTCAGGGTGATACCTACAGCTTCCTTACCGACGAGGAGCAGGAAATTGCACAGGAGATCGCGCAGACCCCGATCGACAACGCGAAGGTGATCGAGTCTATCAAGAAACGCCTGTTCGACAGCATCTACACTGCGCGCAAGCTCAACCGCGAGGCCAATGACTTCCCCTTTGACCGCTACGTGGATGGCTCGATTCATGGATCCAGCATGGGCGGTATGGAACTTTCTGTGGTGACCATGGCCAGCGACTTGGGCTGCGCGGACGATGCTGAGCTGGCATTGAAATCTGTAGATAAGGCCATCGTGGCCTTGAGCGACGAAGTGGATTATTGGGGCCCGCTCGTCAACGCCGCCAGGATTCGCATGTACGCCCAGACGCGCAACCTGCAGGAGCTGCTGCCGAGTACCCGACAGATCGTCGAGACCAAAATGCGCGAGGCAGACTCTAACGAGAAAGAGGCTGACATCCTTTTGACCGAGGCAGTGCTCCGTGCGCGATGCGCCGTCAACGGGCGCATGGTTGAGGTCCGTGCCACTAAACCCGCGCAGGTCTTTGACCAGGTGCTCGCGCAGCTGTGCGACGTAATCTTCGGTAAGGCTGGCTATATCGGTGCGCCGGTTACGAGCGATTCCGATATCCGCTCCACGCTGGCGGGCAATATTCAAACTGGGCTTGATGGCATGGACGCTGGGAATGCGCGTGCCCTCAAGGAGGTCGAGGATTACCTCAGAGTTCAGCATCAGCGTCACTTGGATACCGCTATGGGTGATATCCAGCGCAAGTACCAGCAAAAGCCCTATGGCTGGCGCGAGGTCAACATCGCAAATGTGGTGGCGCAGCTTGTGGTTGAGCAACGCGCTCAAGTGCTGTTTGGCGGCCAGACGATCCAGGCCAACGACAACCGAATGGTGGCGCTCCTGCGCAAGGATGCCGATAAGGCGCAGGTGCGTTTGCGCGTGCGCATGAGCGACCGGTTGATGCAGGCCACGGGCGAGCTCATGCGTGACCTGTTTGATCTCAAGACCGTGCCCTCCAACGAGGATAAACTCGTGGCTGAGCTCAAAGAGCGTCTCGAGGACTTGCGTGAGGCGTGCCTCGCCATAGCACGCGACTACTACACGGGCATCAAGCCGGCCTACCCGTATCCCGGTGAGGACGAGTGCGAGAAGATGCGCTCGGAGGTGGCCGACGTCCTTAAGGACCAGAACGAGGCCGAGGCGTTCTTGACCACGTTCACCAAGCATGAGGAGCGTTTGCTCGATGCCAAGGAAGACTTTGACAAGGTGGTCGAGTTCTTCGAGTCCAACCAGCGAACAGCTTTTGACCACGCCAAGGATTTCTTGAGCCGTACCGAGGGTATCGAGTATGCCTCCGATGACATTCCCAGCGCGGTGGAGAACGTGGCAAAGGTGCGCGAGATCCTCAAAGATCCTAAGCCCTACGCCCGCATTAAAGATCTGCAGCCGCTTATGGATCCCGTCGAGGACGACATGAAAAAGCTGCTGGGCATCCGCCGTAATGAGTTTTTGCATTGCATCGAGAGCGATCTGCAAGACTTGCAGGCACAAGCCGAGGGGCAAGAGGGCTTTGTCAAACAAGCCAAGGATGCCATAGCAGACGCTGGCACCAAATACGAGTCGTTCAAAAACCGTGCCCATAGTGCTCAAAGCCTCAACGAGCTGAGCGTTGCCGCGACTAACTGGGGCAACTGGCTCAGCGCGGCAACCAACGGGATGTACGACGCCGTGGATGCGGCCCGTATGCGCATGGACAACGAGCGCCGCATCACTGAGGTCGCGAGTACGGGCGAGGTGGTCAAGAAGATCTCAAACAAGGGCGCTGCGTCGTCAACGCCTGTGCCCCAGCGCAAAATCAAGACCGTGCGCCGCGCCGATCTGGCTAAGCCGAGTCGTCTCTTGTCCGCAGAGGACGTGGAGCGCTACGTGGACGACTTGCGCTCCCGCCTTATGGAGGCACTCGCTGCAAACGACGAGATCCGTATCAACTAGCCCGCGAAGCAACCGGTGCCAAAGCGTGCACCGGTTGCCTATGGCGTTTAGAAAGGCTCATCAACCATGAACGATTCTGCTATTAAGAGTTTCTGCACCTGGGCCCGTATGGAGCTCATCAAAGGCGTGGAGGCGCAGATGGTGCGCTACGGTATCACCGAACCTGCACCTGTGCCCGCTGGGTCCGAGACCGTCAACAGTCTGCCCCTAAGTCCGGCTGAGGTTGAGCAGCGCGATGAACTGTTGCGCATGCAGGCAGAGGTGGGTCACGAGGTACTCCGCGATCGTGCGGCCTACACCTGGTTCAACCGCATCGTGGCCATTCGCTTTATGGATGCGCGCGGATGGCTTCCCAGCCGCATGCGTATGCTGAGTCGTGCGGACGGCAGCCATGGCAGCGAGGCCGTGGAGAACGCGCTGGACGTGGAGATAGCGACGGCCGATACCGATCGCATAACCGAGCTCAAGATGGCCGGCTTGGATGAACCGCTGTGGCGCTACCTGTTTATGGCTCAGTGCGAGGAGCTTGCCGATTGCCTGCCGGGCGTCTTTGAACGCGTGGGCGGAGCCATGGAGCTGCTGTTGCCCCAGGGCCTCATGATGACCGACGGCGTGGTGGGCAAGCTCAATGCCGTTCTCACTGACGAGGCCTGGCGCGAGGGCGTGACCGTTCTGGGCTGGATGTATCAGTATTACAATGCCGACGTTAAAGACGAGTTCTTTAAGTCCAAGCGCAAAGCAGCGGCGGCCGACATCGCACCTGCCACGCAGCTCTTCACCCCCGAGTGGATCGTGCGTTACATGGTCGAGAACTCGCTCGGCCGTCTGTGGATGCTCAATAACCCTGGGAGTTCGCTGCGCGAGCGCATGGAATATTACATCGAGCCCGATGCTAAGCACGAGGACTTCATACGCATCTCGAGCCCCGAGGAGATAACCCTCTGTGACCCCGCATGCGGCTCGGGCCATATCCTGGTCTATGCGTTTGAGCTGCTCTTCCATATGTACGAGGAGCGCGGCTATCGTGAGCGCGAAATTCCCGAGCTCATTCTTACTAAAAACCTCGCTGGCATGGAGATCGATCCCCGTGCAGCGCAGATCGCGGAACTGGCGCTTGCCATGTGCGCCCGCGAGCACGATCGTCGCTTTTTCAAGCGCGCCGTGCGCGCCGACGTTACCGTGCTCTCGAGCATCCCGCTGGGAGAGGACGAGCTCCCGGGCAACAAGAAGCTCGCCGAGGAGCTGAGCCATTTGGGCGAGATCGGTTCGCTGCTCAATCCTTCAGAGGACGAGATCGACGAGCTCAAGGCTGCCGCCGCGAGTTGTTCCGATGACCTTTTTGCCGCTACGGCCAAAACTAAGCTCGAAAGCGCTGCCGCCATCTGCGAGAAGCTGTCCCGTCGTTTTACCTGCACCGTTGCGAATCCTCCGTATATGGGCAGTAGCAGCTTTAACCCCTTCATGAGCAAGTGGGTCAAGAAGAACTACCCCGACGTGAAGAGCGACCTGTTCTCTTCGTTCATCGTGCGTATTATGGACTTTGCCGGCGAGCACGGCGAAATCGGAATGATGACTCCGTTTGTTTGGATGTTTATCGGTAGCTACGAGAAGCTTCGAAATAGGCTTATCGATGACAAGACCCTAACCACGCTCATTCAGCTCGAGTATTCTGGCTTTGCAGGGGCAACCGTGCCTATCTGCACATTTACCTATCACAATTCGCATATCGATGGCTATAAGGGCGGATACGTTCGTCTTGCCGATTTTACTGGCCCCACGGTTCAGGCTCCCAAGGCGCTGGAGGCCATCCAAAACTCCGACTGTGGTTGGTTCTACCGTCGCGACGCCGACACCTTCAAGCAGATCCCCAGCACCCCCATAGCCTACTGGGCCAGCGACGCTCTTGTTGAATCGTTCGCAAAAGGAAAGAGGCTCGATGCCATTGCTACTCCGCGACAGGGTTTGGCGACGAGCGATAATGGCCGTTTTTTGAGGAAATGGTGGGAAGTGGTGCCTTCCAACACATCGCGAGATTGCGGCGGCAGGCCCGAGGCAAAGCAAAGTGGTTCCCGTTGGTTCCCGATTATTCGCGGCGGCTCCTATCGAAAGTGGTGGGGTGACTACGATGAGGTGGTTAATTGGTTTGATGACGGTCGGGAGATGAAGGAAGCAATTCTGTCCAAGTATACCTATCTCTCTACACCTGATTTTGTGATCAAGAACCAGAACGACTATTTCAAGCCCGCAGTTTCCTGGTCTAAAATTTCTTCCAGCCTCGCCTCCTTTAGGTTTGCACCTCGAGGGATGCTTTTTGAGGTAGCTGGAGCATGTCTTTTTGCGGAACCGAACGAGCTTCGATACATCCAGGCTTTCTGCAACTGTTCCATTGCCGAAATTGATTTGGCGTTTATGTCGCCGACTCTAAACTTTGAGGTAGGCCAAATCGGTCAGTTACCGATCATCCAAGATAAGGCCGCCGAACCGACTGTTTGTTCACTCGTTGAAGACTCTCGCTCAATTTCAAAGGCTGACTATGACTCGTTTGAAACTTCTTGGGATTTCAAGCGTCATCCTTTAATTTAGCTGTCTTGTTAGGACTCACCTATCTTTAACAAAAGAACGTCATTGGATAGATTGGATTGAAATTAAATATGTCTGAAAAAAAGAAAGATGACAAGAAAAGAAAAGATGAAGGGGCGGGAGCAAAGAAGCCGGTCACGATTCCTGGACCCAAAACAAGGTTAACGCAATTTACTTATGAAAAACCGGCGGGTTTACCTGATCGAAAAACCAAGTAGTAAAGGTGACTTTCATGGGCAAAAAGAACAAGCGACATGACGTCGATAAAAGCGCTCTCTCCAAGGAGGGGCAGATTAGCGATTACTTGAGAGACATTGTTCTTTCCTCACTTGAATTTGAAAAAGAGAGGGGGGATAGCTTAAATCGCTACGTTGATAACCTCATGGTTACCATCACAATTCTGTCCGTTGCGTACCTGGCACCTCTCGACTATATTTCAAATATTCAAGGTCTTGAGGAAGTTTATGGGATTTCAACGAGGCAAATACTGTTTGTCTATTTGATTCTTCTTGGTCTTCTTGGCTGTGCTCTTGTTATAGCTGTCAGTGCAATATTTTTAAGGAGCAATATTGCACTCGCGTCTCCTTCTGAACAATTTGATAGGTATTCGACTACTTACAAAGAGGCTTGCGACGAGGGCGGGCAAATTAGGGAACGGGACTTGCTTAAGTCCTACTGCTCTTCCCTAAACATTACCTATCGGGCTTACCTTTTGAAACATAACAACATGTGGAAGCGATTGAAAATATCAACTGGCCTGACTGTTCTGTCATTAATCATGGCATTCGTTTTTCTGTCCCATCTTTTATTGACTTTATTGTAGTTGTCGTCTCTCACTTATGGGATTTATTGATAGCCAGACTTGTCCTGAAGATATCGGTCGAGCATCGGAAGGCTTTCGCTGTTTTTCAGCTCACGAGTCTTGGTGTTTATTGATTAATGGAATGGGCTCGGGTTTTCTAACTTCTACTGTATTGATAAATTGAAAGGTCTGTAGTTATGGCCACTTTACTTCAAGATAAATACGAGGCTCGCAAGGCCGAGGTCAACGCTCGCTTTGAGCAGCTTCGCGCCAACGAGGAGGAGCTCAACCGGATCTTTGCCAAGATCTACAACATGGAGGGCGAGGTGCCCATCGAGGTCGAGGACAGGTACGTCTCGGTGGCGCGCATCTTCGATACGGCAGAAGAGATTCCGGAGAGCTACAAGGGCAACAAGTACGTGCGCACCAAGCGCGACGAGATTACCTCGCTCATAAGCTATGCCGTGGGCTGCATGTTTGGCCGCTATTCGCTGGACGTGGACGGTCTGGTCTTGGCCGACCAGGGTGCCACGGTCAACGACTATCTGGCCAAGATGCCCGATCCCACACATGTGACCTTTATGCCCGATAGCGACAACGTGCTGCCCATTACCGATGACGAGTACTTTGACGACGACATCGTGCGCTACTTTATCGAGTTTGTGCGCACCGTGTACGGCGAGGAGACGCTCGAGCAGAACCTGGCCTTTATTGCCGAGGCGCTCGGCGGTAAGGGTACCTCGCGCGAGGTAATCCGTACCTACTTTTTGAAGGACTTCTATAAGGACCACTGCCAGACCTATAAGAAACGCCCCATTTACTGGCTGTTCGACAGCGGCAAAAAGAACGGCTTCAAGTGCCTTGTTTACATGCATCGCTATCAGCCCGACCTGTTGGCTCGCATCCGAACCGACTATGTGCATGAGCAGCAGGAGCGCTATCGCTCGCAGATCGGCTATGCCAACGATGCCCTTGCCAGTGCTGAGCGTGGTGAGCGCGTGCGCTTGGATAAGCGTGTCAAAAAGCTCAATGACCAGCTTAAAGAGACCATCGGCTACGAGGAGAAGTTGCACCATTTGGCAGACCAGATGATTAAGATCGACCTGGATGACGGCGTCAGGGTCAACTACGCCAAGTTTCAGGATGTGCTGGCGAAGATCAAGTAACTGCAGATACGGTAAGGATATTCATGCCCAAGATCGATGTAGAAGAACAGCTCAAGCTGCGGTTTTTGCAGCCGTTGTCCGCATGCGCGCCGCGCCGTGTGGTGGTTTGGCACGATGCGGACGGCGAGTTTGCTCCTGAGTTTGAGCGATTGGCTGCCGAGGGTTTCGACGGCGTGGGGGCCGATGCCGGCGTAATGCCTGCTCACGGTGACTTTGAGCGTCCGGTGCGGTTTGTTGAGGCCTGCGAGGGCCGCATGTTTGCCGTCAAGAAGCTCATCAACCGCGATGACCTTGCGAACGATATCTTGCTGTATCGCCGTTGCCCGCGCGGCAGGCTTGAGGGCGATTGGCTTGCCGATGTTGAGCTGTATGCCGATCAGTTCCAGGCTGACTATCTTTCGCTTTTGGCCGATCAGCTGGGCATCGAGAATATCGACGCCGTGCGCGAGAGCCTGCGCGAGCACAAGACCTTCTTTGATGCCAAGACCCGCTGTGCTAAGTTTGCCGCGTGCGTTCCGCACGCCGCGGGCGCATCCGATATCGAGCTTGGAATCCTTACGGTGATTTTTGGCGGCAAGGAGCCGGGCGACGCGCGGCCCGCGTTTGTGCTGCGCGGCTGCATGGCCACACTGCTGCACGAGGGTCCCGAGGCGCTGGCTGCGCTGGTGGATAAGTACAGCTTGCGCGACGTCCTCTCTGCCTTTATGCTGCGCTGCTATGGGTTTGATGGGCCGCTGTACGAGCGCGACTCACTGCTTATGCTTGCATCCCATGTGCTCCTTACGGCGGCATCCACCGCGCTTCCCGAGGGGGCGCTCAAGGGACTCGAAAGCTATGTGGCTCCCGCCTACGGCCCCTATTGCCTTGAAGCGGTGCGTACGTGGGATCAGGCCGCCGATGCCCAGGCATCGAGCGAGGATTTATTTGAGATTTGCCGTTTGGTCGAAGATGCCCGTGGGCTCTTTGCACGGTTTGAGGCCCTGCCGATCGATGTGCTGGCCTCGCTCGACGTGTTCCCGTGCGTCAATGAGGCCGTGCTCTCGCAGCTGTTCTGCTCGTTTGCCCAGGGCGCGGACCGTGTTGAGGACGCGCGCACCTTTGCGGCGCGTCGTTGCGACCTAAGCTGGTACCGTCGCGTTGAGAGCTACTTTGACCTGCTTGTCACTGTGGCCGATATGTGCGCATTTAGGCAGGCACACGCTGGCGGGTTCCATCTGGCGCAACCCCAGCAGGTATGGGATGCCTACACGTCCGATTGGTATGCCATGGACGCTGCCTATCGCCATATGTGCACCGCGTATCTGCGGGCGCGCTCCGCCGAGTGCGATGTGCTCGAGGGGCCTGCCCGAGCTGTGGTGGACTGGGCGGAGAATCTCTACAGCAACTGGTTCTTGGCCGACGCCAATGCCTGCTGGGCGACCGCTGCGCAAGGGGAGTGGGCCGATTGCGGCTACATCGAGGGTCCCGAACGGCAGGATGGGTTCTACTGGCATGTGCTGCCCGCCTTTGTGGGCTCTGCCAAAACGACGGTCGTTATCGTGAGCGACGCGCTGCGCTATGAGGTGGCCCGCGAAGTTGCGGCACTGCTCGAGCGCGAGCACGGCGGCAACGTCAAGGTCTCTAGCATGCAGGCGGTCTTTCCCTCCATCACCGAGGTGGGCATGCCCGCGCTGTTGCCGCACCAGGCGCTTGAGCTTGCAGCGGATGGCTCGTTTGTGCTGGCTGACGGCATGCCCACTGCGACGACTCCGCAGCGCGAGGCCGTGCTTGCCCACGTTGAGCCCACGGCCTGCGCTTTACGTTCGAGCGCATACCTCAACATGGCGGGAACCGAGCGTAAGGCGCTGCTCAAGGACTCAAGAATTGTCTACCTCTACCACAACAAGATCGATGCCACGGGCGAGAAGGCCGCTACGCAGGATGACGTCTTCGGTGCCTGTGCGGACACCGTGGAGGAACTTGCTGCGTTGGCGCGTCGCGTGTGCACCGACGCCCCGGGCGCGCGTGTTGTTATAACGGCGGACCACGGCTTTATCTACACGCGTCGGGAGCTCAGCGAGTGCCAGATGCTCGGCAAACCGGACCTTCCCGTCCTTGACGCTCCCGTCATGTACGGCAAGCGTCATCTGGTGGTGCCCAACGAGGCCGTGGGCGAGCTTTCGGATGAGGTGCGCGGGGTGTTTGTTAATGTTGACATGGGACGTTTGGGCGCCGGTTTTGAGGGGTTTGCCCCGCGCGAGAACGTGCACTTCAAGCGTCCCGGCGGCACTAACAACTACGTCCACGGCGGCATGAGCCTGCAGGAGCTCTGCGTGCCCGTTATCGGTTTTTGGCGTGCGCGCTCGGGTTCCAAGGACTTTGTCGACACGCGCGCGGCGACGCTGCGCGTACTAAGTGAGGGACGCCGAGTGACCAACTCGCTCTTCTCGGTCAACTTGATCCAGGAAGAACCCGCCCAAGGCAAGGTTTTGCCGTGCGAGTACGAGCTGGTGTTTACCGATGCAAGCGGCAACGAGGTGAGCGATACGGTCAAGGCGCATGCTAACAAGACTTCTGTTAACTCGCAGGAGCGCGTGGTGCATGCCAAGTTTGCGTTGCATGCAGCGGATGGATTCTCGGCCAAGGGTCCGTACTATCTGGTCTGCCGCGAGCGCGAAACGGGCAAGATCGTTTGGCGCGAGACGTACACCATCGCTGTTTCGTTTGCCCCTGTTGCTGACTTTGGTTTTTAGGAGTGTGCCCTATGTTTGATAGCAATGACGACGATCTGTGGGAAGTTCCCTCGATTGATATGAATGTGCCGGTGCAGGCTGCGGTGTCTGCAGAGGAGGCCGTGCCCGCCCCGGAGGCTGAGACTGCCACGCCCGTTGAAGCTGTCGCGCCCGCCGAGGACGAGTCCTCAACCGATGGCTACGCCCAAGCCGTGGCCGAGGCTCCCGAGGACGACGGCTACGACATGGATGCACTGGACGGCAAGCTGCTCGAGCACTTTGGCGGCAAGATCGTGCGCAAGGACCTCACGGCCCTTATGAAGCGTGGCGCCAACGTGCCTACCTTTGTGCTGGAGTACCTGCTGGGCATGTACTGCTCAACCGACGACGAAGAAGCCGTGGCGGAGGGCCTGGGGCGCATCCGCAAGATCCTCACCGATAACTACGTGCGTCCCGACGAGTCCGAGCGCATTAAGTCCAAGATCCGCGAGCTGGGTCGCTTTACCATCATCGATAAGGTGACGGCCAAGCTCGACGAGTACAAAGACATCTACGTGGCGTCGTTTGCCAACCTGACCATTGAGCCGTTTGTGATGCCGGCCGAGTACGTGCGCGACTATTCCAAGATTCTCCAGGGCGGTATTTGGTGCATTATGAGCATCGAGTATCGTCGTCCCATGGAAGAGGAAGACGAGTTTGGCATGGAAGTCTTTGGCGACGATGCGCCGCGCCGCTCCAAGGCCAAGCGCAAAAAGCGCGGGCCCGAGGACTCTCCGTTTAGCGTGGCGTCGCTCACGCCCATCCAGATGCCCAACCTGGACCTGGACGCCATGATCGAGGAGCGTCAGTATTTCTCGCGCGACGAGTGGCTCAACATGCTGCTGCGCTCTGCCGGCTATGAGCCCAGCGAGCTTTCGGAGAAGGAGCGCCTGCACTTTATCGAGCGCATGGTGCCGCTGATCGAGCGCAACTACAATCTGTGCGAGCTTGGTCCCCGCGGCACCGGCAAGAGCCACATCTACAAAGAGGTTTCGCCCTACGCCATCTTGCTTTCGGGCGGGCAGACCACCACGGCCAACCTGTTCGGCCGTATGAACTCCATGCGCGCCGATCGCGTGGGCTTGGTGGGCCATTGGGATTGCGTGACGTTCGACGAGGTCGCCGGCATGCGCTTTAAGGACACCAACGCCGTACAGATCATGAAGGACTATATGGCGAGTGGCAGCTACGCGCGCGGCCGCGACCAGATTAACGCCGATGCCTCCATGGTCTTTGAGGGCAACATCAACGACACCGTGCAAAACGTCCTTAAGACCACGCACCTGTTTGATCCGTTCCCGCCGGAGTTTAACAACGATTCGGCCTTCTTCGACCGCATCCACTATTACCTGCCGGGCTGGGAGATTCCCAAGATGCGCTCGAACCTGCTGACCGGGCATTACGGCTTAATCACCGACTGCCTGTCGGAGTTTTGCAAGGAGATGCGCCGCAAGGACTTTACGCATCATATCGACCGCTACTTCCGCTTTAACAGCGACTTTAACAAACGTGACGAGATTGCCGTGCGCAAGTCCTTTAGCGGCCTGGCCAAGCTGCTGTTCCCTGACGAGGCTATGGACAAGGACGACGTTCGTTGGCTGCTGGACTACGCCATCGAGGGCCGTCGCCGCGTAAAGGAGCAGCTCAAGATTATGGCGGGCGTCGAGTTTATCGACGTCAACCTGGGCTATATGGATGCCGACAATCCGCAGGACGTGCACGTGGTGCGCGTGCCCGAGCAGTCCGAGGATACGTTGATTCCCGACGGGCCGCTGCTGTCCGGTCACGTGTTTGGCGTGGGCAAGTCGCAGGGCGGCGAGGTTGCCGTGTACAAGCTGGAGAACAAGGCTGTCGCCGGCGAGTGCAAGTTTAAGCACGAGGGCGTTGCCTTTAACAAGCCGGTGCGCGATACGCTGGAGGCCGCGTTCGACAACTTTGTGAACCTGGCGAACCGCGTGGCGCCGGGCATGCACATTGGCTCCAAGGATTATCTGCTGTTCTACAACGACCTGCAGAGCAAGGGCCTGTCCGAGGAAGTTTCGCTCGCCGAGTTTGTGGGACTTTGCTCTGCGGCATGCAATCGCCCGGTGATGCCCGCGCTGGCGATTCCGGGAATCTTGCGCATGTCGGGCTCTATGGACGAGATCCGTGGGCTCGAGGACATTATGCGCGTGGCCAAAAACGCCGGCGCCAAGCGCGTGATTTTGCCGCTGAGCGCTATTGCAGGTTTGCAGAGTGTTTCGTCCGAGATTATCTCGGGGTTAAGCCCGGTGTTCTACATGGATGGCGACCCGGTCGATGCCGCGAAGAAGGCACTGGATCTGTAGAAGTGCGGGCGTGCGGGCTTGCGCGCACGTGGGCCCGCGGGCGTGTTGACGCGCAGCGTGTGAGGAGGCCTTGCCATGATAGAAGAGCGTTCTATTGGTGAGCTGCTCGATGAGCTTTTTGGCTTTGAGTCGGTAGCAAAGCGTCAGACGGCGCTTGAGCAGTACGATCGCGGGGAGTTATTGCACAAGGCGCGCTCCCGCGAGCTGCTGGGCGTGATCGGGGGCGTCGAGGCCGCCGAGCGTGCTGCGCGCGAGTCTGCCGTGAAGGCCGTTGACGGGTATGTACGTCGCGTTGAATTTGATTCTCTTGCGCGCGCTCGCAAGCAGGTAGGCGTTGTGGGCCCGTTGCAGATGGAGCGGCGCTACGCTGCCTTTTTGCGTATGGAGGACAAGGCCGAGCTGTTGGCCCGCTTGGAGCAGACGCTTGCGTTTATCGAGGTAAAGCTGCGTGCCAATACGGCGGACAGGGTTCGTGCGGCATACGATGCTGCGGGGGCTTTGGTGTTGCAGGGCGCGGCGCGTCTGAGTGACGTGCGCGTTGTGGATGCCGCACCCTTGGATGCCGATCTGCTGTGCACGCAGTTGGAGCAGCTGCGTTGTGCCGCCGACGCAACGGACCTTGCCGGCATGATCACGGCGACGTTTGAGTCCGAGCTGAGTGCGACCGGCCCGCAGGGTGCTGACGCGTTTGCGAGCGATGTGGCTGGCGATGTGGCGCTGGAGCGCGAGCTTACTAATGTGCGCGGTGCTGCGCAGCGAGCGCGCTTGGCAGCCCAAGCGTATCGGGCCGAGCGCGCTGCCCGCGTTGCAGGGAGCACGGTGGAGCCGGTATCGTTGCCGAAGTCTGCTTGCGTCGCGTGCGAGACGGGGTGCGATGCCGGAGAGCTTTCCGAGTTGCTCGCTCAGGTTAAGAAGTCGTTTGAGACTTATAGGTGCGTTGTTGCCGATGGCGGGTTGTTCCGTGCCTTTGGCACCGGTTCGCTGCATGGGATTTGCCGGGGCAGCAGTTATTTCGACTATAATGATCGGTTTGACGAAGACGTGTTGGTGGGCGAGTACGACGGTGCTACCAGGCACAATGTCCGGCGCGAGGTTGCGATTCCCGAGCTTGTGGACGAGGCTTCGGCCGACGGCGGCGACTCGCTCGAGGTTGCCGTGGCGCGCATGCGTGAGTTTAACGGACGGCGCTACGATGGGGTGCTGGACGAGGATCCCGCACGCCATGTGAATGCGTTTTGGTATGGACTCAAAAAGCTCGGCCAGTACTGCGAGGCCGCCGTGCGTGTGGATGAGCGTGCCTGGGATTGCTTTATCGATAAAGTACAGTTTGCCTACGACGAGCCCGTGGGGCGCCTGGCCGCGCAGATGGACGACAACCAGGTGGCTGCTTTTGTTGCTGCCGTGGATGAGCTCAGTGCTGGTGAGTAAGGCCCTGGCCCGGTAGGAGGTTTCACCATGAAAATCGAAGTTGATGTAGACCAGTTGCGCGAGAGCCTGCTCGACCGCGCGGGGAGTGCGGCAGGCGTGGGTTTTCCGGCCGCCATGCTCGACGTGATGGATATCGAGGACGAGTCACCTCAAGAGCTCCTAGCCCGAGCCGAACGCGAAGGCCTCGACCTCCGCGACTTTGCCGTCGATGACGACGCTGAATGATGGCCACCTTTGCTATTGACGAACATATGTTTGTATTTTATACTCATGCTTGAATATACGTCCAACTTCATGGTATAAATTAGGTGGTCATCTCTTAAGAGAGGGCTTCCAAGTGCCGGGGACGTTTTCCCCGGCTTTTTTATTAAGGATTGCCCATGCGAGAGCTGAGTATCTTTATTGATGAATCTGGAAGCGATGATCTTCGTGAAAGATACTATCTTGTGGCCTTTGTTTTTCATGAACAAAATATTCCCATCGCTGAGGGAATAGAGAAATATGAAAGGGCGGTAGCCGATAGCGGATTGCCGCTCCTTCCGTTCCATGCTTCTCCTCTCATGAATGGAAAAGATCAGTTCAAGGACTTGGACATCAGTGAGAGAAAAAGGCTGTTTTCACTATTTCGAGTTATGTTTCGACATTTGCCCATCTCGTACAAGGTGTTTGTATTCAAGACGCATCGGTATCGAACTCTCAAACAGATCGCTGATGCGATGCGGCGTGAAATCATCGATTTCATATTCGATAATTTGAGTTGGTTTCAGCAGTTTGATGCTGTGAAGATTTACTACGACGGAGGACAGGGTTCGGTTTCGAGCGCGCTTCACAAGGCAATCGATTACGCTTTGGCTAAAAATGCAGTTATCTATAAGCCAACAACTTCATCGGATTACTATTTGGCTCAGGCTGCGGACTATATCTGTACCATTGAGTTCACGAGTCTGAAATATCAGGCGAATAAGCAGACTAATACTGACCAGAAGTTTTTTGGTGGTAGTACTGCGTTTAAAAAAGGCTTACTAAAAGAAATAAGAAAGAAGGCTGTCGTCTAATGGGCAGGCCTCGTATTGCATAAAAAATGCCGGAGGTAAGACCCCGGCTCTTGGAGGCCCCTCTATTCGAGGGTACCGACATCTTTATAACAGAAACCGCATGTCGGGTCTACACGAGACATTTCGCTCGATTTCCTGTTGACCTAAAAACAAAAATGCCGGGGGGATCCCCCGGCCCTTGACTGCCCTCCATAAAGGAGCGCAATCCATTTATACCATGGTTGCGATGCGAGCGGTGGCTCATTCGGTCTTCTTTTTCCTCAGCTTCTTGCTGAAGTTCTATTTAATGTGACAAAGGGACTGCCCCTTTGTCATATGGGGCGACGGGGTGTTTGTGCCCACGGCTGTGCGAAAATGCATGATAAACCGCCGCAACGGAGTCCAACGACGTCGCGGCGGTTCTATTATGGCCACCCGCCGGCTAAGTGAGTAGGCTTTTTTGGAAATGCTGAGCACCCGAAGTCTTTTCTTCAACAAACCTGCAGGTCACAGACTTGTGCTTTGGTGACGTGGTCGGCGATTCGACAAAAGCCTACTCACTTAGTCTTGGGAGACACTAACTGTCCTCAACGAGACCCCTGTCGGGGCGATTGATGCTCAAATGTAGCCAATACGGGACGGCTGTCCCTGGCCGCTACGACGCCAGCGTGGCGATGACGGCTTCGTCGCCGGCGTATATGAGGGTGTTGCCATCGGGGATTATCGTCTGGCCTTCGCGCTTGAGCATCACGACGATAAAGGGGTGCTTGCCCTGCGGCACGTCGCGCAGGCGCTGGCCTGCCAGACGACCGTGGGGCGTTACGGTGACTTCGCGCAGCGTAACCTCGGCACGCTCTTCGAACGTTGGGGCGGCCATCACCAGCAGATCGCCTTCCTGGATTACGGTATCGCCGTTGGGCAGCACCGGGTGCGCGCCATCGCGCAGCACCAGGACCACGAGCATGTCCGTCGCGCTGCCAATATCGGCGAGCGAGCGTCCGGCAAACGGATGTCCAGCGCCCACCTTGAGCTTTACAAACGACATGCCGTCCTCGTCGCGGTAGTCGTTAAAGGTGCGGCGCACGTCGCCGGTCTCATCGATCATATCGAGCTTCTTCGCCACCGCCGGCAGCAGCGAGCCCTGTACCACAATGCTCGACACGGCAATCACGAACACCAGGTCAAATAGGTCGTGTCCGCCGGGAACGCCGGCCACCACGGCAAAGAGACTAAAGACGACCGAAGCTGCTCCGCGCAGGCCCGCCCAGCTTACGAGCGCGACCTGGCGGGGGTTCGTCTTAAAGGGCGCCAGGAGCACGCCGACGGCGATGGGGCGGCTCGCAAAGAGCATAAACGCCATGAGCGCCAGGCCCGGCAGCAGCATCTGCGGCAAGCGCGCGGGCGTCACGAGCAGGCCGAGCAAGAAGAAGATCGTCATCTCGGCCATCTCGGTGAGGGTGTCAAAGAAGTGCGCCATCTCGACCTTGCCGGTGATGTCGCTCGCGCCCAGCACAATGCCGGCCAGGTATACAGCCAAAAAGCCGTTGCCGCCCAGGTAGCTCGGCAGCGCGTAGGCGATGATGGCCACGGCGAACAAAAAGATGGTCTGCGCGCCTTCGGCAGTTGCGTGCGCGCGTTCAATCAGGCGGCCCGCCGCCCAGCCGATGGCAAGGCCCAGGCCCACGCCCAGGATGATCTGCTTGGCCAGCAGCACGGGAATGTCGATGTTGCCACCCGCCGCGAGGGTGGCGAGTACCGCGGTGAGCATGTAGGCGACGGGGTCGTTGGAGCCCGATTCGACCTCGAGCAGCGAGTCGGTGCCGCCCTTTAGCGACAGGTTGTGCTCGCGCAGCACGCTAAAGACGCTCGCCGCGTCGGTCGACGCCACGACCGAGCCCAGCAGCAGGCCGCCGATCCAGTCGAACCCCAGCGCGAAGTGGGCGAACACGCCGGTGATGCCTGCGGTGATGACGACGCCTAGCGTGCTCAGCAGCACCGCCGGCGCAGCGACGGGCTTGGCGCGGTCGATGTTGGTGTTAAAGCCGCCGTAGAACATGATGAACAGCAGCGCCGTGCTGCAGACGGTTTCGGTGAGCGCGTAGTCGCTAAAGTCGATGTGCGCCGGACCGTTGACGCCGAGCAGCATGCCGAGCGCAATAAAGATGAGCAGGGTGGGGAAGGGGAGTTTTTTGCCGACGGGTTTGATGGTCAGGCACAAAATGATGACGAGGCCGATAAAGAGAAGTATCTGGTTCATGGATAGTGTCCGCTCCTGGGTGGTTGGCGTGGCACGGTCAGTTGTCTGCGGTTATTTGTACCCAAAGGTGGTGGGTTTATGGGGGCGGATTACGGGCGTGCGCGATATCGTCATAGACGGCTGCCGTCTTTGCCTCTGCTCGGAAACCCTTTCCAGCTTTATTGCAACGGAGTACAATGGGTAACGTTTAAGTTCAACTTGAAGTTTTAGTTGCGGCACCGGGCTTCGGCCGCAATGCAAGGAGAGGCGTACCATGGCGATCTATGTGACATCTGATGCTCACGGGCACGTGCGTGCGCTTGACGAGGCCCTGTCTAAGATCTCGTTGACGTCCGACGACACGCTGTACGTGCTGGGCGACATGATTGATCGCGGGCCCGATCCGGTCGGCGTTATTAAGCTCGTGCGCTCGCTGCCTAACGCCCGCGTTCTCAAGGGCAATCACGAGCAGATCATGCTCGATGCCATCATTGGCCAGGATCCGCTCGATGCCGAGACCTGGGATATCAACGGTGGCTGGACGACGCGCGAGCAGCTCAACGACATGGAATTTGAGGCATACGAGGAGCTCGTGCGATGGATGGCCGCGCTGCCGCTCTACGCGGTGGTCGAGACCGAGGAGCGCCCGTATCTGCTGGTACATGCTGGAATCGAGATGAAGGCGGCGCGCGCGTTTTTACTTGAGCATGGCGTCGATTGTGCCGATGGCGTCGGAGCGGTGGGTGCCGATCGCGAGCTGCTGCAGCAGATGCTCGCGGTGCAGTCGTCCGATGACCTGCTGTGGATTCGTCACGGCTATTGGGATGCGCCGACGGGACTGCTTTCTGCCGAGGGCGAGGGCCCGGTCGTGGTGAGCGGCCACACGCCCACGGTGTCGCTTGGGCGCTATTGCGAGGTTGGCGGCCTGGCGGGGCTCGATGAGGAGTCGGGCCGCGGGCAGATTGTGCGCCTGGGTGGCGAGGATACCGCCGGCGTGCCCGATCGCATCGATATCGACTGCGCCGCCGCCACCGGCTCCGAGTTCGGCCGCGTCGGTATCCTGCGCCTTGATGACGGCGCCGAGTTCTATGCGAACATCAACCCAGGCGAATAATCGGTGCAAAGGGTAGCTAATTTGGGACGGAGCTTTTTTGACTACTTTCGGAGAATAGCGCCTTCTTGCTCGGTAAGCGCGAGAAATGAGGAGCGTCTGCGTCCTCGGCAGTGCGAAAATGCTCGAAAAACCATCGCAACGGAGTCAAACGACGTTGCGACGGTTCTTTTTTGGCTGCCCGCTGGCTAAGTGAGTAGACTTTTTTGGAAATGCCGAGCAGCCGGCAAATTTGCCTCAACAAAACCGCAGGTCACTGACTTGTGTTTTGCCGGTGTGGTCAGGGATTCGGCAAAAGTCTACTCACTTAGTTTTGCGTGTCACAAATCGTCCGCAACGAGACCCCCCATTGCGCCAATTAGGCGCCGTACGGGTTGCGGTCGCGCTCGATGCGTTGGCGGATGTGGGCGTATTCGATAATCAGCAGCACCAGGAGTAGGGCCATGATGGCTAGGTAGCTCACCACGGCGCCCATCAGACCCAGCAGGTTGATCAAGATCACCGGCAGCACTACGCTTACGGCGAAGCAGATCAGGTAGATTTTGGTGACGTCGCCGGCATGGCGCAGCACCGTGATGATGGCGTAGATAAAGTCGATGGCCGCGGTGACGCCGCCGGCGACAACCATCAGCAGTGCCAGCGTGCGGTAGCGCTCAAAATTGAGGCCGTACATGAAGCTCATGAGGGGAATACCGGGACCTGCCATAAATGCGGCGCACACGCTGGTGATGACCACGATCAGTGCCATAACGGCAACAATAATCAGGTCAAAGCGGCGACGCTTGCGCGGATTCGTCCAAATGCTCGACAGACGCAGAAGCTGCGGTTTATAGACAAATCCGATGCTCAACAAAATGGCCTGCGCTGGAAAGAACAGGGCATTAAAGTACAGCTGATATTTGTATGCCAGCGTGCCTTCCATCACAAACTTGGGCATGCTCTCAATAAGGTTGAACAGGAACAGTGCACCAAAGAGCGGGGCGCACTGGACAAACAGGTGGCCGACCTCGCGCAGGCTCACGTGGCGCGATTTTTCGGTTTCGAGCAGGGCGAGCGGCGCGGTGACCAGCACGAGCGAGGCGATCGCGGTAACACCCATGGCCATGGCGGCGATGGGCATGCTGCGCGTGAGGAACAGTACCACGCTAAAGACCGCGATGACGCCGACGGATCGTAGCGTTTGGCTCATGCCGGCCAGGTAGAGTTTGTCGGCCTGCTGCAGGCGGCCCTCGTACACGTCGGCAATGCCGTCGATCACCTTATACAGGTAGACGCCCAGGCCGATTGTGGCCATCTGCGCATCGTAGCCGCGGGCGCTGCTGTATACCAGGCCGCATGCCAGCGCGAGCGCTCCGCAGATCCAGCGGTTGAGCTGGTAAGAGGCAAAGGACGTCTTTTCGTCGATGTCCGAGACCTGGAAATTGCGCACGCCGTAGTTGCACGCGATCATGATGAGCGTGCCGGTGACAAAGGCGATGGAGAATTTGCCAGCCTCCTCGGCGCCCACGAGCTGTGTGGACACGATGGTGAGCAACGGAAACGCCATGCCCCATACGGCGGTGCCCAGGGTATTCCAAAGGTAGTCGCGACGGGTGGCGTGATCTTCGTACTCGGCTTCTTGCGTGGAGAAGCCGCCGCCGTAGACGGCTCCGAGCAGGCGGTTCCACCAGGCATTGACCATGCGGTGGATGGGGCCGGGCTGGCGATCGCGCTCGCGGCGACGGCGTGTGGCCTGGCTGCTGTCGGGACCGCCGGCGTTACGCTGGCTTAGCTCTTGGATTCGTGCGAGCTCCTCGGCGGTGTGCGATGCGGGGAACAGGCCGTTCTCGATGCGTCCGCCCTGCCCGTGCGCCCCGTCCGATACGGTGGGGTCGGCGACGCCATTGCGGCGGGCGATGGCGCGGCGAATGCTATCGATGGGCGTGATGCTCAAAGCGGAGTCCTTTCTATTGCTGCGCTCTAGTATAGACGCGACGGTGTTCGTTCGTGTTTTTGAACAGGTTGTTCGATAATTTCGGCGGCGCCATTCAGTAGCCGGCACTCGGGGACGTTCCTTATGTGCCGGCACTTTAGGAACGTCCCCGCGTGCCGGCATCCCGGGACGCTCCTTGGTTGTTGCCTGTTCAAGAGTGTCCCCAACGATTAGTCGTTTAAAAACGTCCCCAATGACTAGGCCGCTTGCCTGCGATTTTTGACCGTTGGGCGGGCTTGCCGCCCTTGCCGCAAAAACGTTTTTGCATATCGGGTACAACGGGCTTTACGTGAGTAAAGTGCGCGCCTCGTCCACGTGTCGCGCTTTTAAAGGAGGCCCCATGCCAGGTATTACCCCTGCAGAAGTTCTGTCCAACTTTGGCATTACGCTGGTCGAAGATCCTGCCGAGAACCAGCCCCGCCTGCTGGTCGACCTGCCGGCAGCCGAGCTCGTCGAGCACGCCATCCGTCGCAACGAAGGTCGTATGGCCTCCAACGGCGCGCTGGTGATCGAGACGGGGGAGCGCACTGGCCGCTCGCCTAATGACCGCTTTATCGTTGACACCCCCGATGTTCACGACAAGATTGCCTGGGGTGCCGTCAACCGCCCGCTGTCTGTCGAGAGCTACGAGGCCATCAAGGCCGGCATCGTCGACTATCTCAACGAGCGCGACGTGTTCGTCACTCGCGGTATGGCCGGTGCCGACCGCAACCATACGCGTCGTCTGCTTGTCGCCTGCGAGCGTGCCAGCCAGGCGCTCTTTATTAAGCAGATGCTCGCCCGCCCGCTTGCCCGTGAAATCGCACGCACCGGCGAGCCGGACTTCTGTGTGCTCGCCGCGCCGGGCTACCAGTGCGATCCCGCCATCAAGGGCCTCAACTCCAGCGCCGCCGTGGTCATTAACTTCCAGGAGCGCGTGATTCTGGTCGCCGGCACCGGCTACTCCGGCGAGATCAAAAAGTCCATCTTCAGCGTCATGAACTACCTGCTGCCCGTAGAGGACGACGTGCTGCCCATGCACTGCTCGGCCAGCATGGATCCTGTCACGCACGAGACCGCCGTGTTCTTTGGCCTGTCTGGCACCGGCAAGACCACGCTTTCGGCCAACCCCACGCGCCTACTGATCGGCGACGACGAGCACGGTTGGTCCGACATGGGCATCTTCAACATCGAGGGTGGCTGCTACGCCAAATGCGAGGGCCTGGACGCGTTCCACGAGCCTGAGATCTTCAACGCCGTCCGCTTTGGCGCGATCTGCGAAAACGTGGTGCTCGACGAGAGCCGCAAGCCCAACTACGATGACGTCTCGGTCACGCACAACACGCGCGTGGCCTACCCTGTGGAGCACATTCCCAACGCGTGGACCAAGGGTATGGGCACCACTCCGAGCGTCGTGCTGTTTTTGACCTGCGACGCCTTTGGCGTGCTGCCGCCCATCTCGCGCCTGACGGCCGACGCCGCCATGTATCACTTTGTGACGGGCTTTACGGCCAAGATCCCCGGCACCGAGGTCGGCGTCACCGAGCCCACACCCACGTTCTCTTCGCTGTTTGGCGAGCCGTTTATGCCGCTCGACCCCATGGTCTATGCCAAGATGCTCGGTGAGCGCATCGCCGACGGCCGCACGCGTGTGTACCTGGTCAACACCGGCTGGATTGGCGGCGGCTACGGCGTGGGCCATCGCATCGAGCTTGCCTACACGCGCGCCCTGGTGGCCCGCGCCCTCGACGGTACCATCGAGGACAGCGAATTCGTGCACGACGATATCTTTAACGTCGACATTCCCACCACGTGCCACGGCGTGCCCGACGGCATCCTGGTGCCGCGCCAGTACTGGCAGAGCACCGCGCGCTACGACGAGGCGGCGCACAACTTGGCCGTGATGTTCGAGGAGAACTTCGAGAAGAAGTACTCGCACCTGCCCGAGTCCGTGAAGGCCGCCGGTCCGCACGCTCAGGTGCACGCCGACGCCCGTCATCGCGGCCGCGGCCTGCTGGGACTCCGACACTAGCGTTGCTTCAGACCCAAAACCACCATAAAGGGGACAGGCACCTTTGTGGTGGTTTTACTCGCGCGGATGACTCGGGTTACAATACGCCTGACATATCGCTCCCTTCTCCGGATGGGGGCAGCGTAAGCGCTCTTGTGGCGGCACCGTAGGACTTTGAAGGTGGCCGTCGTAAGGGCGCTTTTTGTTTAGGCACCCGGGCTCGGGCGCATGCTATGAAGGGAGAGCACATGAAGAGCTTTATTGCCGAGGATTCGTTTTGGGAGCTATTTCCGCAGGCGGCTGTCGGTGTTGTGGTCGTAAAGGGCATGAAGCCCGCGGCTCAGATTCCTCAAGAGGACGTGGACGCGATTGCGGCGTTGCTCGACCGCGCCAATATCGACGCGGAGCGTCATCTGACCAGCGATACTATCAGCGAGAACGCACCGGTCAAGGCATGGCGCGAGGCTTATCGGCTGTTCAAGACCAAAAAGGGCGCGCGTTGCTCAATTGAGAACCTGCTCAAGCGCGTGCTCAAGGGCAAACCGGTGGGCCACATTACGCCCGCGGTGGACATCTACAACACGGTGTCGCTGACCTACGCGCTGCCCGTTGGCGGCGAGGACCTGCATGCGATTGAGGGGGATCTTTGCTTGAAGGTGACTGACGGCGGCGATGCGTTCCTGCCACTTGGCGAGGAAACGGATGACCCGACGCTGCCCGGCGAGCTCGCCTACATCGATGATGTGGGCACCGTATGCCGCTGCTGGAACTGGCGCGATGGCGTTCGCACGGCGCTGTCCGACGATTCGGCCGATGCATTCCTGGCGATTGAGTGCGTGGAGCCCGAGCGGATGGGGGATTGCCAGGCTGCCGTTGATCGTCTCGCCGAGTTGCTCGAGCGCTATCTGGGAGCGACGGTTGTCGTTAAGACGCTTGTGACCCGCGACAATCCCTGCGTGGAACTGTAACGACGCCTGCGGATCATGTTCGCCGGTCAAAACCACTACAAAGGTGCCTGTCCCCTTTGTGGTGGTTTTTATGTTGATGGGTTAACAAATGGGATATTTGGGTATGGGTGTTGCCTCGTGCGGCTAAGATGTTTACCCGTTAGCATCATGTAAGCGAAAGGCGGTCGTCTCCCATGCAGCAGAACGACGAGACACGTTTCGAGGACTTTGTCGGACTGATCAGCGGGCTCTACAAGGAGATCCAGCGCATTAAGACATCCGAGGGCGCAAGGCTGGGCCTCAAGGGCTCCGACGTTATGTGCCTGTACTATCTTGAGCGCAGCAAGGACGGCCTGACTGGCGCTGACCTGGCTCGCATGGCAGGCGTGACCCGTGCCGCCGTCTCGCGCACGCTCGCGCATCTGGAGGAGGGCGGCTACGTCGAGGTCGACGACTCGGGTGATGCGGCCGTTAAGTATCGTGCCCCGGTGCGCCTGACCGCTCTGGGCGGCGAGAGCATGAGCGAGGCGGACCGCATCATTCGCGAGGTGCTCGACACCACCGGTAAGGCTATGGGTGTGGAGCAGCGCGAGCAGATGTATGCGTCGCTGCGTACGATTCTCAACACCCTGCGTGAGATCTAAGGCCGCCAAGGCATTTGCTTCCCATTAAAAACTGCATAGTCCCGTTTGAGCGCGTATGCCGTGCCGGGGCATTGCTGTCAAAATTCCCCACGCGGGACCTGCGCAAGAAAGGATTCGTTATGTCCGTCCGCATTATTACCGATTCCGCAAGCGATATGTCGCCGGCGGAGCACCCCGCTCTGCGTGTTCTGCCGCTGTCCGTCACCTTTGGCACCGATGTGTATATGGATGGCGTCGACATCGATCACCAGCGCTTTTACGAGATGCTTGTGGAGCGCGATGAGCTGCCCAAGACCGGTCAGGTCAACCCGTACGCCTTTTCGCAGGCGATTGCCGAAGCGCGTGAGGCCGGCGATGAGGCCGTGATTATTACCGTGGGCGCCAAGCTCTCGGGCACCAACCAGAGTGCTCGTACGGCACTTGCCGAGGCGCCGGGCGGCGACATGTTCGTCGTGGACAGCAATAACGTGACCTTGGGCGAGCGCGTGCTGGTCGAGTATGCGCTGCGCCTGGTGGACGAGGGCCAGGGCGCGGCTCAGGTTGCGGCGGCTGTCGAGGCCGTGCGCGACCGCGTGGTCGTCATCGGCCTGCTCGAGACGCTGGAGTACCTGGTGCGCGGCGGTCGCCTGTCTGCTGCGGCCGGTGCCGTGGGTACGCTGCTCAACGTAAAGCCCGTGGTGGCTGCCGAGGACGGTCTGATCGTGCAGCTGGGCAAGGCGCGCGGTTCCAAGAACGGACGTAACCTGCTCAACCAGAAGGTCGAAAAGGCGGGCGGCATCGACTTTTCCATGCCGCTGGCGCTCGGCTATACGGGCCTTTCGGATGCGGTGCTCAAGAAGTATATCGAGGACAGCGCGGCACTGTGGGCTGGCCACACCGAGGGCGAACTGCCCGTTCACACCATCGGCGCCACCATCGGCACCCATGTAGGCCCCGGCGCCGTAGCCGTAGCCTTCTTCCAGCCCGTTAACTAGCCCACCTGCCAAAACCACCACAAAGGGGACCTTTGTGGTGGTTTATGCTATTCCGGGTGGAAGGGAGCGAGCAATGGCGTCTGAGGGCTTTTTTGAGCGGGTGTACGAGGTGGTCGAGCAGATTCCCGAGGGGATGGTCGCCACGTATGGTCAGGTGGCGCTGCTTGCTGGACGTCCACGAAGTGCGCGGTACGTGGGGTATGCCCTGCATGGCAATCCGCGCCCCGGCGAGATTCCCTGTCACCGCGTGGTGTTTGCCGATGGCCGCATATGCGATGGTTTTGCTTTTGGCGGTCCCGATGCTCAACGTGAGCTTTTGCTAGGGGAGGGTGTGGCGTTTAAGGACGACATGCACGTCGACTTGGCCGCCTGTCGCTGGCCTGCAGGGCTCTAGCGGCTCTGCCGTGGCTTAAACCACCACAAAGGTGCCTATCCCCTTTGTGGTGGTTTTGGCAGGTTTACCGAGGTTAACTTATGGAGAAGGTATGGCGGCGCGGTTTGTCGCAGCAAAGTAAACCACGGTGAACTATATTGTTTTCAGCAACGGAGCAGGCAATAGGCGATGAAAAAGCCTGCCCTGTTGAGTTTGATTCGCATTCCTCCCCTCTGTGCGATTCAACGGTGTACTTCGGGAACAGGCCCGCTGGCAACTATCTGCCAGCGGGCCTGTTCCTGTTTCGGTGAGGATTCAGCCTCACCGTCTATGTTGTGCGAAGGCGCTTTGCCTAGTACACCATGCCCATGGCGTCCTGAACCTCGGCCAGGGTCTGCTCGGCAATC
>CAJMMA010000005.1 GCA_905214435.1 uncultured bacterium | reverse complement strand
CCTTTATCAAGGCGATGGAATGCAGCCACGCGATGGACGAGGCTATGCTTTGCCGCGGCTTTGCCGGTGCGTATCCGGCGCCCGCACGGAGCGGACTGAGCTGGCGCGATGCGGTTTATGCGGTCGCCGTGGCGCTGTTTGCGGTGCTGTGCGCTGTGCTGTAGTGCGGACGGCGGGCTGTTGATGTGAATAGGGAAGGGCGACGTTTTGACGATTGATATGAATAATGCGGCGGGCACGAACGGTGCGGGCGCCGAGGTCGCGCCGCTCATCGAGCTACGCGACGTGGTGTTTTCCTATGCGGGGCATACGGTTGTCGATGGTGTGTCGCTGCAGGTCGATCGTGGCGAGCTCGTTGCCCTGCTTGGCCCGAATGGCTGCGGCAAGACGACGATCATGCGCCTTATTAACGGTCTTGAACTCGCGGACGCAGGGGCATACCTGTTTGACGGGCACGTGATCGATGCAACATTTCTAAAGGATTCCGTGGCTTCCCAGCGCTTTCACCAGCGCGTAGGCTTCGTGTTTCAAAATGCCGATGCCCAGCTGTTTTGCGCCACGGTAGGCGAGGAGGTCGCGTTTGGTCCGGCTCAAATGGGGCTGTCGACAGACGAGCTCAAGTGCCGCGTTCGCGATGCCATGGAGCTGTTCCAGGTTGCCGACCTGGCCGATGCCTCTCCCTATCAGCTATCGGGCGGGCAAAAAAAGCGTGTGGGGCTGGCGGCCGTCGTGTCGATGAACCCCGATATCCTGGTGCTCGACGAGCCTACCAACGGACTCGATGAGGATTCGTGCGACATCGTGGTCAGCTTTTTGCTGGCTTATGTTGCTGCCGGCAAGACGGTCTTAATGAGCACACACCATCAGGATTTGGTACGACGCCTGGGTGCCCGCGCCATCTATATCGACCGATATCATCACGTGGTCGAGGCGTCCGTGCCATCGTATGGAACCGAGAGCGCCGCCGCGGAATAGTTGCTGCGTAGGGTATGTATGGCCGCCTGTGCGACTCTGCCGTGATGGTATAGTTAACCAGGTTTTATGGGGGTGGCTATGCCAAGCTGGAACATTCATATCGCTCAAACGGAGCGCTTGCTGGCACGTGCTAGCGTGCTTGCCGATAGCGTGCGCGACCGCAATGCCTTTTTGTTTGGCTGCGTGATTCCGGATATCTTCGTGGGCTATATGGTCCCTGGCATCGCCGATCCCATTCCGTATCGCATTACGCACTTTGCAAAGCCCGAGCCTATCCCTAAGCCGCGCGAGCACGAGTTCTGGGATACCTATGTGGCGCCGCTGCTTAAAGGCGCACCCGCGGGCGAACCTGCTGAGGCTACCTCGATTGTCGAGGAGCGCGAGCGACTGAACCGCGTGCACTATCCTCAGCGCTACAGGGATGCCGAGCCGGTTGTCGGTCCCGGCGCCTGTGAGTTCTCGCTTGCGTCCGAAGATGTGGCGCAGTCGCTGCTCGATTTAACGCTGGGCGTCTGGTCGCATCTGGTGGCCGACACGGTATGGAACACGCGTGTGAACCAGTATCTGGAAGCACACGG
Organism: uncultured bacterium; assembly: GCA_905214435.1. GTDB lineage: Bacteria > Actinomycetota > Coriobacteriia > Coriobacteriales > Coriobacteriaceae > Collinsella. The sequence goes on along the minus strand of CAJMMA010000005.1, from coordinate 66,043 downwards.
CGGCAAGCCGTGCGAGGAATTCCGCATTAAAAAGCAGGGCGATTTTGACTGGTTTGGCAAGACGCTGGGCATCGTTTCCATTCCGCGTGCGACCGATCGCCTCTATACCGCTGCGACGCGTTTTGGGCAGTATCCCATCCATAAAGAATATGTGCTCAAGACTATCGGCGTCATGCACGAGATTGTACGCGAAAACCCCGGCGAGCCCGATCATCCGCCGTATCGCCTGCTAACCGAGGAGTTTTTCGATGCAACGTTTACCGAGGTCATCGAGCTGACCGAGGCGGGATTTGCGGCTCGCGTTGCTGCTTCTGACGTTCCCGCAGTCCCCCTGATCGCTAGCTGCTAGCCGGCCGGCTTAACGGTGAACAGTTCATTCCAATTGACCAACGGCTCCCGTCGCAGGGCGTCTTCGGTGGTGCGCTCGGCATCGGAGAGGCTTGCGACTGAACACAAATCGATGATGCGGCATACGAAGAAGGTCTAAAAAGGGCCCGGAAGGCAAAGCCTTCCGGGCCCTTTTGCAATGCAAGCGTGCTTGCAAGTGCGATTTAGCGCACCTGAGCGACGTAAGCGACGTTGGTCGAGGAGACCTTGTCCTCGAGCTGAACACTCATGCGGGGATCGCCGGCGGTAGCGACGGTCAGATCGCCGGCCTCGACGTAGCCGAGCTCCTTAGCGGTCTCGATCGCCTTGACGATCGTGCCGTTGACGGTGCCCTGGGTAATCTCGGCCTGGTGCGGGATAACGCCCCAGTACATGATCATCTGCTGGACGGCCCACTCGTGGCGGGAGAACGCGCAGATCGGCATGTTGGGACGGAAGTGCGAGATCAGGCGTGCGGTACGACCGGTGGTCGTCGGCACGGTGATGCACTTGGCGCCAACGGTGGTGGCCATGTTCACAGCGGACATACCCACAACGTTGTTGACGACGCGGGTGCCGTGAGCGTCGGCCGGAACCTCGAGCGGAGCGTGGGCCGGGAGGTACTTTTCGGTCTCGAGAGCGATGCTGGCCTGCATCTTGACGGCCTCGACCGGGTACTTACCGGCAGCGGACTCGCCAGAGAGCATAACGGCGTCGGTGCCGTCGTAGATGGCGTTAGCAACGTCGGCAACCTCGGCGCGCGTCGGGCGCGGGTTCTGCTGCATGGAGTCGAGCATCTGCGTAGCAGTGATGACGGGCTTGTAGGCCGCGTTGCACTTGGCGATGATCTCCTTCTGGATGTGGGGAACGAGCTCGGGCTTGATCTCGATGCCCAGGTCGCCACGGGCGACCATGATGCCGTCGGAAGCCTCGAGGATCTCGTCGAAGTTCTCGACGCCCAGGGCGCACTCGATCTTCGGGAAGATCGTCACGTGCTCGCCGCCGTTCTCGCGGCAAAGCTTGCGGATGCCACGGACGGACTCGCCGTCACGGATGAAGGAAGCGGCGATGTAGTCGATGTTCTCGGTCAGGCCAAAGAGGATGTCCTGACGATCGCGCTCGGTGATGGCGGGCAGCGAGATGTTGACGTTGGGCATGTTGACGCCCTTGCGCTCGCCGATCAGGCCGTCATTCTTGACGACGCAGGTCATGTCCTGGCCGTCGACGGACTCGACCTCGAGGGCAACCAGGCCGTCATCGATCAGGATGAGGGAGCCCTTCTCGACCTCGGAGGGCAGAGCCAGGTAGTCGAGGGAGATGTGCTCAGCGGTGCCGTGGAAATCCTCGGACGTAGGCTGAGCGGTGACGACGATCTTATCGCCGGTCTTGACGGCAACCTTCTTGCCGTCGACCAGAAGGCCGGTGCGGACCTCGGGGCCCTTGGTGTCGAGCAGGATGCCGACAGGCAGACCGAGCTCCTTGGAAATACGGCGGACGCGCTCGATGCGACCGTGGTGCTCGTCGTAGGAGCCGTGCGAGAAGTTAAAACGGGCGACGTTCATGCCCGCCTTGATCATCTCGCGGATGGTCTCGTCGCTATCGCAGGCGGGACCCATGGTGCATACAATCTTAGTGCGCTTGTACATTCAGACCTCCATCTGACATCGTCTTGCGCTGATAGATAAACCATAAGAAATAAAACCGAGATGATTATAACGAAATGCCGACCGAATACCCCAAAAAAACGACCGTATGCCGAAATGGAAGTTCATTTTTTGCGGGAAAAACGGTATATGGAAAATCTTTACCAACCACTCCAACCGCTGCTATCTGGGCGATATGTCAGTTTGGCGATGTGCCGAAGAAAAAACGTTTTACCAATGTTGAGCATCACACGGTCTGCACCGTTGCGTGCGGACCATATTTCCAAACCGATTGTTTTGGCTAGACGCGTCGCTTTGGGGTACCATAGCTCCACTATCAACTGCCGCTCAGCACGGCAGCCTTGATGAGCCCTTGCCCTTCTCCTGGGAATTATGATCGGGCATCAATCTGCTGAGTGGCCCGAATCCCAGGAGGGGACTCTATATGCAAAAGGAATACCTGTCCGCCGCGGCGGAGGTGCTCAGCGACCAAGGTGTCGATGAGAACCTCGGCCTGAGCAACGACGAGGCGTCTTCGCGCCTTGCCAAGACAGGCCCTAACAAGCTCGAGGAAGCCGAGAAGACGCCGCTGTGGAAGCGTTTCTTTGAGCAGATGGCCGACCCCATGGTCATCATGCTGATCGTTGCCGCCGTCATCAGTGCGCTCACGGGCATGGTCAAGGGCGAGCCCGACTTTGCCGATGTTGCCATCATCATGTTCGTCGTTATCGTCAACTCGGTGCTGGGCGTGGTCCAGGAAGCCAAGAGCGAGGAGGCCCTCGAGGCCCTGCAGGAGATGAGTGCGGCGCAGTCCAAGGTGCTGCGCGACGGCAAGCTCGTGCACCTGCCGAGCGCCGAGCTCGTGCCCGGCGACGTGATCATGCTCGAGGCGGGCGACTCCGTCCCGGCCGACTGCCGCGTGCTCGAGAGCGCCACGATGAAGATCGAAGAGGCCGCGCTCACCGGCGAGTCCGTGCCCGTAGAGAAGCACGCCAACGTGATCGAGCTTGCCGCGGGCACCGATGACGTGCCGCTCGGCGACCGCAAGAACATGTGCTACATGGGTTCCACCGTGGTATACGGCCGTGGCCGCGCCGTCGTGGTCGGCACCGGCATGAACACCGAGATGGGTAAGATCGCCGGCGCCCTGGCCGAGGCCAAGGAGGAGCTCACGCCGTTGCAGGTGAAGCTCGCCGAGCTCAGCCGCATCCTTACCATTATGGTGATCGTCATCTGCGTCGTGATCTTTGGCGTTGACATCCTCCGCCACGGCGTGGGCAATGTCCTCACCGACCCGACTGCCCTGCTCGACACCTTTATGGTCGCCGTCTCGCTTGCCGTCGCCGCCATTCCCGAGGGCCTGGTCGCCGTCGTGACCATCGTCCTTTCGCTCGGCGTGACCAAGATGGCCAAGCGCCAGGCGATTATCCGCAAGCTCTCTGCCGTCGAGACCCTTGGCTGCACGCAGACCATCTGCTCCGACAAGACCGGTACCCTTACCCAGAACAAGATGACCGTCGTCAAGCACGAGCTCGCTGCGCCCAAGGAGAAGTTCCTGGCCGGCATGGCGCTGTGCTCCGATGCTCAGTGGGACGAGGAGCTGGGCGAGGCCGTGGGCGAGCCGACTGAGTGCGCGCTCGTCAACGACGCCGGCAAGGCGGGCCTCACTGGCCTGACTGCCGAGCATCCGCGCGTGGGCGAGGCCCCGTTTGACTCGGGCCGCAAGATGATGTCCGTGGTCGTCGAGACCCTGGATGGCGAGTACGAGCAGTACACCAAGGGTGCGCCCGACGTGGTGATCGGCCTGTGCACCCATATCTACGAGGGCGATAAGGTCGTCCCCCTGACCGAGGAGCGCCGCGCCGAGCTCGTGGCGGCCAACAAGGCCATGGCCGACGAGGCCCTGCGCGTACTGGCGCTGGCAAGCCGCACCTACACCGAGGTTCCCGACGACTGCAGCCCCGCTGCGCTCGAGCATGACCTGGTCTTCTGTGGCCTGTCCGGCATGATCGACCCGGTCCGTCCCGAGGTGGCCGACGCTATCCACGAGGCGCACGACGCCGGTATCCGCACCGTCATGATCACGGGCGACCACATCGACACCGCCGTGGCCATCGCCAAGCAGCTGGGCATCGTCGCCGATCGCAGCCAGGCCATCACCGGTGCCGACCTCGATCGCATGAGCGACGAGGAACTCGACGCGCACATCGAGGACTACGGCGTGTACGCCCGCGTCCAGCCCGAGCACAAGACACGCATCGTCGAGGCCTGGAAGTCGCGCGACCAGATCGTGGCCATGACGGGCGACGGCGTCAACGACGCCCCGTCCATCAAGCGCGCCGACATTGGCGTTGGTATGGGCATCACCGGTACCGACGTCACCAAGAACGTCGCCGACATGGTACTTGCCGATGACAACTTCGCTACCATCATCGGCGCCTGCGAAGAGGGTCGTCGCATCTACGACAACATCCGCAAGGTCATCCAGTTCCTGCTTTCGGCCAACCTTGCCGAGGTGTTCTCGGTGTTTATCGCCACGCTCATCGGCTTTACCATCTTCCAGCCGGTGCAGCTGCTGTGGGTGAACCTGGTCACCGACTGCTTCCCCGCGCTCGCGCTGGGCATGGAGGATGCCGAGGGCGACATCATGAAGCGCAAGCCGCGCAACGCCAAGGACGGTGTCTTTGCCGGACATATGGGTCTGGACTGCGTGGTCCAGGGCCTAATCATCACCGCGCTGGTGCTGGCGAGCTTCTTTGTGGGCGTGTACTTTGACATGGGCTACATCCACATCGCCGATATGATCGCCGGCAATGCCGACGAGGAAGGCGTGATGATGGCGTTCATCACGCTCAACATGGTCGAGATTTTCCACTGCTTCAATATGCGCAGCCGTCGTGCGTCGCTGTTCACCATGAAGAAGCAGAACAAGTGGCTGTGGGCTTCCGCCGCGCTGGCACTGGTGCTGACGGTGATCGTGACCGTGCAGCCGACGCTTGCCGAGATGTTCTTTGGCCCCGTGACGCTTGAGCTCAAGGGCGTTGTCGCTGCCCTGGGCCTGGCCTTCCTGATCATCCCGCTGATGGAGATCTACAAGGCGATCATGCGCGCCGTGGAGAAAGAGTAACGTACTCGTCCGGGCCCACCCCACGCCCTTTCTCCCTCACTGGTCCTCGCGCTTCGCGCTGCGGGATCGTTCGGGAGAAAGGGCTTCCGGGGCGGGCCCTGCGGTATCCTTGCTGGCTTTTCTCCCGCGCGGATGATAAAGGGCTGAGGGAAAGTGTGTGAGTCGGTCGAGCATTTGCTCGGCCGACTCTTTTTTGTGGGTAAAATACCTGCTCAGTTGTGTGGTTTTGTGCTGGGAGGCATCTGTGGGCAAGGCTAAGGCTAAAGCGAAGAAAAAGACGACGGGGGCGCGGGCTAAGCGCGATCGTCGTCGGAAGCTCGCGACCGAACCCCCTGCATCTGCTGAGGAGTTGCTGGCGAGTGTACCGGGGCTTGACGCGCTGCAGGATGTTCCGGCGTTTGATGACCTGCCGGTCGATGAAGCTCAGCAGGCTGCCTTTGATGATTTCTGCGCACATGCCGAGGAGCCCGAGCAGATGCAACTTGGCGCCGTGGTGCGCTTGGATCGTGGGTTTCCGCTGGTGGCGACTGCCGACGATACCTTCCGCGCCGAGCATGCCGTGGGATTTGCCAAGTCGCGCGGTGGGGACGAGGTCCTGCTGCCTGCCGTGGGCGATCGTGTGGCGGTGCGCCGCGCTCCCGGGCACGATATGGGCGTGATTGAATGCGTGCTGCCGCGCCGTACGAGCTTTGAGCGTTGGCGCGGCCGTGCCCGCGGAGAGCGCCAGGTGCTCTGCTCCAACGTGGATAGCGTGCTAATCGTGCAGGCGCTCGGTGCCGGTGAGGTGCTGCTCGACCGCGTGGCGCGCTCGCTGGTGTTGGCGCTCGACTGCGATGCCGAGCCGGTGGTGGTACTCACCAAAGCTGATCGCTGCGATGCCGAGGAGCTCGAGCGCGATCTGGACCGCGCGCGCCGCCTGGTGGGTCCGGACGTGCGTGTGATCGTGACGTCCTCTGCCGAGGGCCGCGGCCTGGACGAGGTCCGTGCCTGCGTGCCCGCCGGGAGCTGCGCCATGATTCTGGGCGAGTCGGGTGCCGGCAAGTCGACGCTGCTCAATGCGCTGCTGGGCCACGATACGTTGGCGACCGGCGGTGTGCGCGAACGCGACGATCAGGGCCGTCACACTACCGTCGCGCGCGTGATGGTGGCACTGCCGGGCGACGCCGGCGTGATCGCCGATGCCCCGGGCCTGCGCAGCCTGCCGCTCGTGGGTCACGAGCGGGGTCTGGCGCGCGCTTTCCCCGAGATTGTCGAGGCATCGCGCGCGTGCCGGTTTGGCGATTGCACGCATACCCATGAGCCGGGCTGCGCCGTTCGCGAGGCCGAGGACGCCGGGCAGATCGATAGCCTGCGTCTGGAAACGTTCCAAAACCTGGCGTCATCCATGCGCGTGAGCGCTCAAATGCTCGATCCCGATGTCCATCTGTAATTGATTTTTCCTATGACAGCCGTCTCCCAACTGTTCGGGAGACGGCTTTTTTTGCTGCGGAAAAGCTTCGAAACATACAGTTTGCTGACGTGCTGACCAAAACCTTGCCACGAGCTTGACGGGCTGGTCAGCTTTTGGTCAGCGATTGGTTTGACATCGAAAACCAAGATTGCGATTGCGCCGCTTTGCACTCTGACCGCTCAGACAATGGTGGTACGGGCATTCGCCCGGCACTGCCATGAGAGGAGCGGCCGTGAACAAGAGCAAGCGCATCGCCATCAGTCTGGTCGCGGGCGTGCTCGCTGCTCTGCTCTGCATGGTTTACGGCTCGTCGATCCGCTCGCAAGCCGAACAGGTCCAGGCTGAGACCTTGGCCAAGTACGGTGGCGATCGCGTCGAGGTTTGCGTCGCGGCGCGCGATATCGATGTGGGCGAGACCCTCGATGAGACCAATGTCATAACCCAGGAATGGCTGACGAGCCTGCTGCCGCGTGACGCAGCGACCGAGCTGCGCCAGGTGCGCGGCGACGTGACGACTTCGCGTATTCCCAAAAACGCCGTGATCTGCAATGTCTACACCAAGGCCGAGAGCCGCAAGCTCGAGGTGCCTAAGGGCAAGGTTGCCGTTTCGGTGGCGGTCGATGCCGAGCACTCGGTCGGCGGTGCCACGGGCGTGGGCAGCTACGTGGACGTGTACGTGCAAAAGGACGGCGTGACCGATCGGCTGTGCGGCGCGCACGTGATCGATACCAGTGAGGATTCCGGTGCCACGCGCGAGGGCAAGATCGAATGGGTGACGCTGGCGGCTGACCCCGAAGACGTCAAGGAACTGCTGGGAGCCTCGGGCAAGGGAACGGTCAGCTTGACGATTCCCGCCACGGCGCGCGGCAAAAAGAGCGGAGGCGACGAGTGATGAAGGCGATCTGGCTTGCGTGCTGCGCGTGCGGCGATTACGGGCTGTTGCAGCGGGAAGTCGAGGGCCGTGATGTGGGTGCACAGGTGCTTCGCGTGGGTGACCTGGACGGGCTGGTTTCCATGGCGCGGGCGTTTCCGTCGCGCCGCGGGGCTGCCATCATCGCGGCGTCTCTGTTTGATACCGAAGATGTACGCAAGACTGTTGCGCGCCTGACGGCCGAAGGCCGCGTGAGTCGCGTGGTCGTGTTGATAGAAGCGCTCGATCCGTCGGATATCGAGGGGCTGTTTCGCGCGGGGGCGACCGAGGTCATCGCTGCACACAGTATATGCGGCAACGGGCGCGCGGGCGAGGGAGCGGTTGATTCCGATCGGAGCATGACGATTGAGCCCGATGCTTTTGTTGATAGGGAACCCGGGGCGCCTCGCGCTACAAGAGGCCCGCGTGTTGATGATTATGGAAAAGCGGAAGCCGAGCATGGTCGGCGCCCCCGGAACCCCCTTGTATACGATGACGCTGGAGGGCCGGCGCAGCATGCTGGCGATTCCCCGGCTGTAGATATGGGATACGTGCACGGCGTGAATCTGGCGGATGAACTCGATGAAGTTGAGGGCTTTGCCGGGTGCGGCGAGTTGTCGCTGATGCAGCATGAGCAGATTGTACAGAACGAGCCTGCCTCGCAGACCGAACAAGCTGCCATGCCGGCTTGGACGCAGCGTGTGGTTGCGGCGGGGGAGACGGGTGCGCTGCCACCGACGCCCGCCCCGCCGCCTCCGATGCCGCCGGCAGACGCTGCCGCTCCGCCGCATCGAGCTCCGGTCATCTGCGCTATTTCGGGTTCGGGCGGTTGCGGCAAGTCGACGATCGTTGCCGCCATGGCACACACATCGTCGCTGTTGGGCTTGCGTGCCGCCGTGCTCGACCTGGACCTGATGTTTGGAAACCTTTACGACTTGTTAGGCGTCGATGCTCCGCGCGATATGGCGGCACTTATCGAGCCGTCGGCGGCGGGCACGCTCACCGAGCCGGATATCGTAGCCACATCGATGCGCGTGGCGCCGGGCGTTACGCTCTGGGGTCCCGTCGCGGCGCCCGAGCAAGCCGAGCTCATGGCGCGTCCGGTGGAGCTACTGCTTGATGTTCTGCGTCGCGAATCCGACGTGGTCTTTATCGATACCTCGGTCTTTTGGGGCGACGCCGTGGCGGCTGCGGTGGCGGCGAGCGACCGTTGCCTGGTCGTTGGCGATGCGGCGGTGTCGTCCGCGACATCGGCGTCGCGCGTCATCGAACTGGCAAGTCGAGTAGGTGTGCCGCGCACGCGCATGAGCGCCGTGTTCAACCGGTTCGGTGCGCGCGGGGCAGACGAGGACGTCGCCATGCGCTTTGAGATTGCCTGTGCGTTGAGCTCCAAGATTCGTATCGCCGATGGCGGGCAGGATCTCGCCGCGCTCATGGCGTTTGGGCGCGCTGACGAGGCGGTGGGGCAGACCAGCGCTTTTGCGACTAGCATGCGCGAGGCCACGCGCGAGATGCTCGTGGAACTGGGGTGCGCCGTCGGCCCTTGGAGCGATATGGTCGCCGACCGTGCAACGCGTACCGAACGCCCGCGTATCCGCCTTCCCTGGTCGCGTGAGGGTGATCAGCGATGAGCCTGCAAACGAGGATTAAGGCTGCCGGCGCTGCAGCGGCGGCAGCGCCTGTAGATGCGGGGCGTCGCCGCGCGGTGAAACGACGCACCAAGCGCGCCGTGATGGACCGCATGGGTTACGACGAAGTGGCGCGTATCAGCGCCTATATCGACCCGGCACTTGCCCGCTCGGAATTGCGTCCTGCGGTGGAGGCGGCGCTCAATGTTGAGGAGCCGACCGATCTCGCGACGCCCGAGCGCGAAACCATCATCGACGAGATTTTGGATGACGTGGTGGGCTTGGGGCCGTTGCAGCCGCTCATCGAGGACGACACCGTTACCGAGATCATGATCAACGGCTGCCGCTCGGCTTTCTTTGAACGCGGCGGCGTTTTGTACCCCATCGAGCATGCGTTTGAGGATGATGAACAGATCCGTGTGCTTATCGACCGCATCATCTCGCCACTTGGCCGCCGTATCGACGAGCGCAGCCCCATCGTCAACGCCCGCCTCAAAACGGGCTATCGCGTCAACGCGGTGATTCCGCCTGTGGCGATTGACGGACCGATTCTCACCATCCGAAAGTTCTCGGACCGTATCTGCTCGCTGGACGAGCTTGTGGGGCTGGGGTCGCTGCCGCTTTGGTATGCGCAGCTGCTGTCGTGCGCGGTGTCGCTGCGACAGGACCTGGCGGTTGCGGGAGGCACGGGATCTGGTAAGACCACCCTGCTCAACGCGTTGTCATGTGAGATTTCCACCGGCGAGCGCATCGTGACGATCGAGGACTCTGCCGAGCTCAAGTTTGCGCATCATCCGCACGTGGTGCGCCTAGAGGCGCGCGAGGCTTCAATTGAGGGTGAAGGCGCGGTGACGATCCGCGACCTGGTAACTAATGCCCTGCGCATGCGCCCCGACCGCATCGTGGTGGGCGAGGTGCGCGGTGCCGAGTGCTGCGACATGTTGCAGGCCATGAACACGGGCCACGACGGGTCGCTCACCACACTTCATGCGGGTTCAGAACAGGAGACCGTGGTGCGTCTGACGTTGCTTGCACGTTATGGCATCGACCTGCCGAGTGAGCTCATCGAGGAGCAGATTGCCATGGCGCTCGACGGTATCGTGATGTCCGAGCGCCACGCCGATGGCAGGCGCTTCGTCTCCTCGTATTCGGGGGTGCGACGCGCCGCATCGGGCGGCGTAGAGCTCGAGCGCTATGTGACGTTCGATGCCGCCGAGCGCACCTGGACGCTTGACCGCGAGCCGCCGTTTATCGCAGAAGGCCTGCGGTCGGGGACGCTCACACAAGAGGAGGTGGACGAATGGAGATCGCTGTGCCCCTCGTCGTAGGGGGCTTGGCAGGGCTTTCTGTCGCGACGGCGTGCGGGGCGGAACCTCGTGTGCCGCAGGTACCGCCGGCGGAGCTGGCACGTCAGGCGCTCGAGACGGTGGCAGAGAAGCTGCCGCGTGAGCTGGTGGAAAACGATCTGCTGAAAAAGATCGCCCGTTCGTGGGCATCGCTGGCTCCGGCGCATCGCCTTGGCCTCGTGATCGAGGATGCTTCGAGATGTTTGGCGTTTCTGCTGCTATCGAGCGGTGTCTGCTGCGTTTTACTAACGATGGTGTCGTTATCGCCCCTCGGATTTGCCTTGGGACTTGTTGCTCCGTTTGCCGTTGGTGCCGCTCGGGATGGCTTTGAGAGCCGGCGCGAGCAACACGATGCAGAAGAGGCAATGCCCGAGGCGTTTACCGCACTTTCCATGTCGCTTGCCTCGGGACATTCGCTGGCCCAGGGCATGCGCTTTGTGGGCGCTCATGCGCAAGAGCCAGTGCATAACGAGTTTTTGCGGGTGGCGGCGGCGATCGATTGCGGCATCTCGGCGACCGACGCGCTCGATGACTTGCTCGTGCGTATCGACGCCCCCGGTCTTTCGCTTGTGACCTTGGCGCTTAAGGTGTCTCAGCGCACCGGCGCTCCGCTTGCCGACTTACTGTCCGAGGCGTCGAGCATGGTGGGGGAGCGCATTGAGCTCAAGCGCCGCCTGGATGTTAAGACGTCGCAGGCTCGCATGTCTGCGCATATGGTCGCGGCGATGCCGGCGGGCATGTGCGCGGTGTTGGCGCTGCTTTCGGCAGATTTTCGTCGCGGTCTTGCGACGCCTGCCGGCGCGGGCGCTGTGGTGCTGGGTCTTGCCCTCAACGCCGTTGCCCTGGTGGTTATCCGGCGCATTATGCGGGTGGAGCTATGAGCGCCCCGGTTGCAGTTGCGGCTTGCCTGTGCGCCCTGAGCGTATTTGTCGCGACGGGGTTGGATCGGGCGGATGCACGCAAGGTCGCAGGGGCCTGCAAGCGCGAGGCGGTGCTGGTCGCTGCCGCGGGTCGCTCGGTGGTCGATGCTCTGACCGCGCGAGTGAAGGGCGCGGTTGGAGCGGGCGGCCCGGCGCGAGTGTCGCTCGGCGAAGTGTCCGAGATGATCGATGTTGTGCGCTTGGGTCTTTCGGCCGGTCTTTCGTTTGATGCGGCGCTTGAGATTTTCTGCGCCAACCGCCGGTCAGTGCTGGCTCTTCGCCTTGAGCGCGCCTGCATGGCGTGGCAGGTGGGCGTGGGCACGCGTGAGGACGAGTTGTTGGCCGCCGCGCGCGACCTGGACGTGCGAGCGCTCGAGACCTTTGCCATCACGGTGGGGCAGGCGCTCGCCCTGGGTGCCCCACTTGCCGAGACGCTGGCCGCTCAAAGTCGCGAGATCCGTGCGGCTCATCGCGCCGCGGTCGAGCGCGAGATCGAGCGTGCACCCGTCAAGCTGCTGATTCCCACCGGCACGCTCATCTTGCCGGCGTTGCTTCTGTCCATATTGGGCCCGCTGCTGGGAGCAGGCGGGATGATGTAGGGAGGAATACATGAACACGATGACTGACGCTGCTGGCAAGGTCCAGGGCTGGGCGTTTTGCCGGGCGGCACATGTTCGTCAGCGCGCCAAGGAACTATTGCAGGAGGAGAGTGCACAGGGTACCACCGAGTATGCCATCTTGGTCGGCGTGCTCGTGGTGATCGCGATTATCGCCATCGTCGCATTTAAGGGCAAGGTCCAAGATCTATGGAACGCTATCAGCGAGGGCATCAACAGCCTGTAGAGGGCGAGCGCCCCATCGGGGTGCTGCTGGTGTTTGCTTGCCTGACCGTGGCGATAGCGGCGGTGCTTTGGGGGCTTAACGCCGCGCGGCAGCAGCGTCCTGGGACCGCCTCCGATTTGGGCTCAGATTCGGCGGTGGCGTCTCAAAAAGATGAGATGCGAGATGCGGACGATTCGGATGTCGCTGTCACGGCGCAAACCTTTCTGCGGACGCTCGACAAGCGGTCTGGCACTGCGACGGATTCGCCTGAGGGCAACGCGATTGCGGTCCGGCTTGCATGGTCCGAGGACCGACCGATGACCGAAGCGGCGGCGGATATGCTGCGTGCCTATCGCGAGGTACCCACGGCGCAACTTGCTCTGAGCGGCTATCTCGACATCAAGGGAAACGTGTGGGGCGCCATCGTGCGCGACGAACGCGGCTGGGTCGATATGGTGACAATTGCCGCGGATGCTGGCGATGCTTCGTGTCGTCTGCGCGCCGTGCGCCTGAGCCCGCAGGCAACGGACTCAAAGGAGGGATCGTGAAATGCATGATGTCCTGCGTGAGGAATCTGCCCAGGCGACGGTCGAATACGCCATCGTCACGGTGGCGCTGTTATCGATCGTGCTGGCGATCGCGGGACTTTGGCGTGCCGGCACCGATGGGCGCTTGGCGGCGCTGGTTGAGCGGGCGGCATCCCATGGCGTTGCCTCGACGTCGGTTATCGACGCCGCTGCGGCCGCTAAGGACATCGCGTTGTATTGATGCCGCGCGCGAGGACCGGGCGCAGTCTACGGTCGAGGCCGCTTTTTTGCTGCCGACGTTTCTGACACTCATCCTTCTCGCGCTGCAACCGGTGTGCCTGCTCTATACGCGCGCGGTCATGGAGTCTGCCGCCGCCGAGACCGCGCGGCTCATGACCACGACGACGGCGGAGGACGACGATCTTAAGGAGTTCACCCGCCGCCGACTTGCCGCAGTGCCCAACGTTTCGATCTTTCATGCCGGCGGGCCGTTGTCGTGGGATATCGAGCTTGGCCGGGCCGGTACGGGTGGCGTCTCGTCCGTGTCCGTTTCCGGCGAGGTCAAGCCGTTGCCTGTGATCGGTGCGTTTGCGCAGGCTATGGGTGGTACCGCCGAGGGCGGCTACGTTGAGCTCAAGGTCGATGTCTCGTATCAATCGCGTCCCGAATGGCTGGAGGGAGATTATGATCCGTGGATTGCTGCATGGGATTAGGCGCTGCCTGTTGCGGGTGACGCAAGGGTTTGCGGCCCGCCGTCGACCAGGCGCTCTCCGCAAACGAGGCGGCTTTATGGGTCGAGCCGGTGTCGATCTGTTTATCGAAGACGGCGCCTATACCACGCTTTCTTCTGCCGTGGTCATCCTAGTGGTGCTCACATTGTTGTTTTCGTCGACCGCGGCGATATGGAGCATGTCGCGTGCCGGGGATACTCAGGTGGCGGCTGATAGTGGCGCGCTGGCGGGTGCCAACGTAGTGTCGTCCTATCACACGGCTGCCACGGTGGTTGATGCGAGCATCTTGAGTCTGGGGCTGGCGGGGTTTGCCACGATCGGGACGGGCCTGGTCGCCATCCTCATCCCGGGTGCCGAGCCGGTTGCCGGCAATATGGTCGACACCGGGATTGAGATCATTAAAACGCGCAACAAGTTTGCCAAAAGCGCATCGGAAGGCTTACAGAAAATCGAGACGGCTCTGCCGTATCTGATCGCCGCGCGTGCCACGCAGGCGGTGTCGGCGCAGGATACCGATAGTGTGACCTATACCGGTACGGCGCTTGCCGTGCCCAGGACATCCGAGTCTGACTTCGCTGCGCTCGAGGGGTCCGAGATCTCGACCGATGCCATTAAAGACACATCAGATGATTTAGAGTGTGCGGCCGAGGAGCTGCGGAAGGCTTCTGAGGACACGGCGAAGGCTAAAGAGCGTGCTTGGCTGGCGGATTGTGGTGGGTCTGACAAGGGCTCGGTCGGCAGCTGTTCTTGCATGTGGGAGCGTGCGAAAAGCCTAACGGATCTCTCCGGTGTTCAAAATCCGCATTACTCATCGAGCGTTACGTGGGAGCCCCAAGTTGCCCTTGATCGCGCGAAGGACTACTACCATTGGCGTCTGACAAATGAGAAGCCCCACGGCTCGAGTGTCGAGATGAAGGCAGAGTCTGCGGCGCGTAAGGCGTTTTATACCTATGCGAGCGCGGAGGTCGATCGGGCGCATATAACCGAGAACGGAGACAGGGTTTCCTCCTATATTCCGCTGCTGCCGCGCAACTCTGATGAGGTTCGGGCGACGGAACTCTATACCGATGCGGTGTGGCCGACGAGCGTGAACGATGACAAGGCGTATCTGCATTACGGGACGACCTGCCCTAACTATAAGAAAGGGACGCCGAGCGGATTTGCTTCGGTTGCCGATTACGATGGACAGGATAAATGCAGCAAATGCCATTTTGGCGTTTTGTCGCTTGGTGCTGTTGCGGCGCCTTCAACCTCTATCGAAAACGGCTTCGAATATCACTTCGACGAGTTCAAAAAGGCCTTGGAGGAATACGTCACATGTCGGAACAAAGAGCTTGAGCTCATGCGTCAGACCGAGGATGAGGCCGACCGTGCGAGCAATGCGTTTGACCAGGCCATTAAAGCGCTTTCGGGCGAGCGTCCGCGTATCGCTCCGCCCGGTCGCAACGGCGTGGTTGCCTTTGCGGTTTCGGGTGCCATCTCGAGCCCCGATGAGCTCAACTCTTCGTTTAACACGGCAGTCAGGCTTGGCGATCGCGGTGCCATCTCTGCCGCGGTGCTGGCGCCCGATGAGGCGACGGCGCAAAACAACGTGCTTTCGCGATTTTTCTCGACATTGAAGGAGCGCTCGGGTGGCGTTGCCGGCGTACTCGATGGCGTCATGGATGTCTGGGGACGGCTGCTTGTGGGATACGGAGACATCCAAGGTTCGGCCGACGAACTTATGGACGAGATGATTAAAGGCCTAGGAGGGGGCAGCGGCGCGTTGGGCTCCATCGCATCGTGGCTCGGCGATACCGTTTCGGCGTCCGTGGCGGCGCTGGGTTTGGAACCGTGCGACTTGCGCCTGCGAAAGCCGGTGCTGACTGATTCCGCCAACGTCATTAAGAGCCCGGGGTCTGACATTGCTGGTCTCTCTCAAGCGCAAGACAAACTGCGAAGTATTCCGTTGGGCGTGACCGATCCCAAGGCGCTTTGCGAGGCGTTGGAATATCAAGTCGAACGCACCATCAGCGGTACGGTGTTCACGCTTGCGGAGATTCCTCTGCCCGGCGGCGGCTCCATCCCGCTCACCGTCGATGTCGCCACGCTGGTTGGCGCTCTGGGCGGTGGGTCGTAATGAGTATCCGCATGCGTCTGCGCGAGGAGCGCGCCCAAGCGACGGTGGAGATAGCAGTGGTTACGCCCGTTTTGCTGGTGCTGGCACTCATCGTATACAACGTCATGATCTATGCCAGCGCTGTCGCGCGCTTCGACCGCGTGGTGCCCGACATCGTGTTGGCGCACGCCGTGGCGCCGAGCGGGGAGGGCGACGAAAGCTCTGTCGATGCCTCGGCGACGGTCCGGACTCAAATTCTGAATGCCATGGAAGGCTATGACTTGCAGATCGAAGTGTCGAGCGAGCAAGGCGCGGAGGCATCGGATGGTGGCCTGCTCTCCCTATCCGGTACGTTTAGGACCTACACCTGCACCATGCACTATGAGCCGTGGCCGACTTCTCTCAGCATCGCTGGCGTTCCGCTGGGGGCGCCGACAACGTTGTCGCACGAGCGCGCGGTGACGGTCGATCCATGGCGTCCGGGGGTGGTCATGTGACCGCGGTCTCGTCCTACATCGCCTACGCGCGGGCACTCAATAGGCTGGGCTGGACGCCGGCCGAGTTTGCGGTGGCGGAGTCGTTTGCCGTGCGCCTGCGCGGCATGCTGGGACGGTGTCCGGTTGCCGCCAACGGTCTGCCGCTCGTCATGGCATTTCCACGCTGCTCTTCGGTCCATACGTGTTTTATGGCCTATCCCATCGATATCGCCTTTATCGATGCACGTGGCTATGTCCTCGTATGCTACGAAAACGTACGTCCCTGGCGTATGTGCTCCTGCCCCGGCGCCTGGGCCGTACTAGAGCGTCCTTCAATCATTGTTTCGACCCCTGCTCTCCAACGCGTGCCGGCTTAAGAATTGGCGACAGCGGACTTTCGTCATACGAAATTGGGTAAGATGGAGGAGAAGATGCATGGATGTTGAGATCCATCCCAACGCTAAAAAGCACCTGACGGAAAAGCAGGTGCTTAGCGCTTGGCTTGCGGTTACTGAGTGCATTCGTCGCGAGCCGAAGGACGAGCCGCCGAGATGGCTTGCGATTGGATGGCTCCCAGACGGACGAAGCGTGGAGCTTGTCGCGGTCGAGCTTGTCCGTGGGGGCTTATCATTCATGCCTTGTCTCCAGTCCAGAAGAAATTTTGGCAGGAGATTGAACGGGCTCGGCAAAGGGGTCGATGATGGGCAAGACGTATACGGCCGCTAATGGTCAGGTTGTAACGGATGAAATGATTGACGCGTGGTGCGAGTCGTACGAGCGCGGAGAGTTTCCGGATGGCGAACACACCGTTGGTGGGATCGTGCATGGACGGCCCCCACTCTCGGGTGAGGGGACGGCAACGCTGTCGGTCAAGATTCCTCTGGGAATGAAGGAGGCCATTCGTCGACGGGCGGCTGCCGAGGGGATGACGCCAAGTGAGTTTGCCCGTGCGGCTCTGAGCGAAAAACTTCTTGCTGCCGGCTGATGCCTCTGACGTGCCGATTTAAAGAACCGAGGCTGTGCTCAAAAACTTTTTTAAAATTCTCGGTTGACCGGAACGCGTCCTTGGTTATACTAATCAAGCCTTGAAACAAGGCACACCTCAAATGGCTGGGTAGCTCAGTTGGTAGAGCAGAGGACTGAAAATCCTCGTGTCAGGGGTTCGATTCCCTTCCCCGCCACCTTGAATTGACTAGGACCTCTGCAAAGGGGTCCTTTTCTTTTATGCAGCCCCCACATGGAATCGAACCCCGTGAGGGCGCGGAGCTGAGTAAACGCGTAAGCGTTTGCCAGCGCAGCTCGCAAGGCGCGTAAGCGCCGCAGCGGTCCGTCCGCGCAGCGCGCGGACGCGATTCCCTTCCCCGCCACCTTGAATTGACTAGGACCTCTGCAAAGGGGTCCTTTTCTTTTATGTAGGGTTCTGCGGAAAATGCGCCCCATTATTGAGCGATAGAACGGGACATGCTTTCCGGTGCCTGCCTCTGGCGCGCGTACACACCTCATCGCACCATCCCGAGCTCGTCTGCTCCCAGACATTCCTCCCACTTTCGCGTCGCTTTACAGACCGTTCGGTCGCCTGTCCGCACACGTGGGTATACTCAAAACGATACTTATCCTATGCAATACGATGCGGGTTCGACCTGCATGATCCGAAGGGGGCAGTGATGGAGAGGATACTCGGCGTTAATCTCTCTGGCTGGTTTATTCCCGAGCCTTGGGTGACCCCGTCGCTGTACGCGGCGACCGGTGCATCCAACGCGGCCGAGCTACAGGAGGCCATGGGTACCGCCGCCTATAACGAGCGCATGCGCCGCCATTACGAGACGTTTGTGAGCGAGGACGATTTTCGTCGCATGGCGCAGATCGGTCTCAATGCCGTGCGTCTGCCGGTGCCTTGGTATGCCTTTGGCTCACAGGAGTCCGATGCCTCCTACATATCGGTTGTCGATTACATCGACCGCGCGATTGAGTGGGCTGCCAAGTACGACATCCGCGTGCTGCTCGATCTGGCAACCGTGCCCGGTGGCCAGGGCGATTCCAACGATTCGCCCACCACGCCGGAGGCTGTTGCCGAGTGGCATTCGTCCACCAACGGCCGCCATGTCGCACTCGACGTGCTCGAGCGCTTGGCCGATCGCTATGGCGAGGCCGAGAGCCTGCTGGGCATTGAGCTGCTGGACACGCCGCAGATGAGCGTTCGCAAGAGCCTCTTCACCATGACGGATGGCATTCCCGCTCACTACCTGCGCAATTTCTATCGCGATGCCTACGAGCTCGTCCGTTCGTATATGCCCGAGGATAAGATCGTCGTCTTCTCGTCGTCGGGGCATCCCAGCGAGTGGAAGCATTTTATGCGCGGCGCCAAGTACAAGAACGTCTACATGGACCTTCACCTGTACCATTACCGCGACGAGTATGCGCTCGACATCACGAGCCCTCGCGGGCTGACGACGGCGATTTCGCGTAACAAGCGCGAGCTTAAAGAAGCGATTTCGACTGGGTTCCCCGTGCTGGTGGGCGAATGGTCGGGCGCGGCGATCTTTGCCAACTCGTCGGTTACGCCCGAGGGCCGCAATGCCTACGAGCGCGTGTTTATCGCCAACCAGCTGGCTTCGTTTGCGCCGGCTGCCGGTTGGTTCTTCCAAACGTGGAAGACCGAGAAGCGCATTGCAGCATGGGACGCCCGCGCGGCGCTCGGTACGCTCGAGCGCGGCATGATTGAATAGGTTGATATGACGCAAAACAGCGCCCATACGGGCAAACTCTATGTGGTCGGCACGCCCATCGGCAACCTGGGTGACCTGTCCCCGCGCGTTGGCGAGGCCTTTGCCGCTGCCGATGTCATCTGCTGCGAAGACACGCGTGTGACGTCAAAGCTGCTGATGCACCTGGGCATTTCCAAGCCGCTTGTCCGTTGCGACGAGAATGTGATCGCTAGCCGCGCTGCCGGCCTGGTCGACCGTCTGCTGGCGGGGGAGACCCTCGCCTTTGCCTCGGACGCCGGCATGCCGAGCGTGTCCGATCCCGGCCAGGCGCTGGTCGAGGCGGCGCGTGAGGCCGATTTGCCCGTCGAAGTTATTCCCGGGCCCTCTGCTTGCGTCACGGCGCTTGTTTCGTCCGGCATTCCCTGCGAGCATTTTTTCTTCGAGGGCTTTTTGGGCCGAAAGCACGGTGACCGTGTGCGCCGTTTGCAGCGCCTTGCCGTGGTGCCCGGCGCACTCATCTTCTACGAGTCTCCACATCGCATCGTGGCGACGCTCGAGGCCGTGGCGGAGGTCTTTCCCCAGCGTGAGGTTGCCGTCTGCCGCGAACTCACCAAGCTGCACGAGGAGGTCTTGCGCGGGCCCGCTGACCAGCTTGCCGAGGAGCTGCGTGCTCGCGGCGAGGTAAAGGGCGAGATTGCGCTGGTCATCGCGCCACCGAGCGAGGATGAGGAGGCCGGTATCGCGCCGGTTGGCGCCGCGGTAGCGGATCCCGACGAGGCCCTGCGCGAGGATATCCGCGCCGCGCTCGAGGAGGGGGAGCCCGCGTCTGCGGTGGCCAAGCGCCTGTCTCAGAAGTATTCGCGCCGCAAGCGCGATGTCTATGCCATGGTGCTCGATATGCAATAGATGGAGGATATCCAGCCCTTGCGCTAGAATCATCCCCTGTATGCAACGTTTTTCTGGAGGACAAACCCCATGGATCAAAGCAAGCCTTCGTTCTTTATCACGACGCCCATCTACTACGTCAACGCCGATCCGCACCTGGGCACGGCTTATTCCACCATCATCGCCGACGTTCAGGCTCGCTATCGCCGTTCCGCCGGCTATAACGTCAAGTTCCTGACCGGCATGGACGAGCACGGCGAGAAGGTCGCCGAGGCCGCAGCCAAGCATGGCATGACGCCGCAGGAGTGGACCGATAGCCAGGCCCCGCACTTCAAGGAGCTTTGGAGCAAGCTCGAGATTTCCAACGACGACTTCATCCGCACCACCGAGCCGCGCCAGCATCATGCCGTGCAGTATCTGTGGGAGCGCATGAAGGAGTCCGGTTACCTGTATAAGGGCAGCTACGACGGTTGGTATTGCGTGCCTGACGAGACCTACTTCACTGATACGCAGGTCCAGAAGGGCGACGAGGAGTACGGCAGCGTCGGCCAGCATCTATGCCCCGACTGCCACCGTCCGCTTGAGCGCGTGCAGGAGGAGTCCTACTTCTTTAAGCTTTCCGCCTTCCAGGACAAGCTTCTCAAGCTCTATGACGAGCACCCCGACTTTGTCGAGCCTGCGTTCCGCATGAACGAGGTACGTAGCTTTGTCGAGGGCGGCCTTAACGACCTTTCCGTGAGCCGCACGAGCTTTGACTGGGGCATTCAGGTCCCGTTTGACGAGGGTCACGTGACCTACGTGTGGTTCGATGCGCTGCTCAACTATATGACGGCCGTCGGCTACGGTGTCGACACCGACGAGGCGCGTGCCGAGCTGGCCTATCGCTGGCCCGCGCAGTTCCACATCGTGGGTAAGGACATCATCCGCTTCCACTGCGTCATTTGGCCCGCCATGCTCATGGCCATCGGCGAGGCCCTGCCCGAGCACGTCTTTGCCCACGGCTTCCTGACCGTGCGCAATGCCGAGACCGGCAAGGCCGAGAAGATGTCCAAGAGCCGCGGTAACGCCATCGCTCCGCAGGACGTTATCGACATGCTGGGCGTTGAGGGCTATCGCTATTACTTTATGACCGACGTGGTCCCCGGCACCGACGGCGCCATCAGCTTCGATCGCATGGAGCAGGTCTACAACGCCGATCTGGCCAACAGCTGGGGCAACCTCATTTCGCGCTCGCTCAACATGAGCACAAAGTACTTTGACGGCTGCGCCCCGGCTAAACCGGCGTCTGCCGACGCGTTCGATAACCCGCTGGCAAAGATTGCCGACGGTTTGGTCGAGCGCTACATGGCCAAGATGGACATGCTCGATTACGGCGGAGCCAAGGATGAGGTCATGGAGCTCATCCATGCCGCCAACCACTACATCGAGGACTCCGAGCCCTGGGCGCTTGCCAAGGACGAGGCCAAGGCTGACGAGCTGGCATTTGTGATTTACAACCTGCTCGAGGCCATCCGCATCGCCGCCCACCTGCTGATGCCGCTCATGCCTCAGACTTCTGTCGAGGCTCTGCGCCGCCTGTCCTGTGAGGGCGAGGCCGCGAGCGACGACCTCAAGGGCATTTGCGCTTGGGGCCTGCTTGCTGGTGGTCAGCCCGTCGAGAAGGGCGATCCGCTGTTCCCGCGTCTGGCGTAGAGACCGCGCGAGCGCCATATCGGCAATTTGCTGTTTAGCTGTAAGGGCATGGCCGCCACGGTCCATGCCCTTTTGTTTCAAGACGCCGCCATCATGCTAAGGAGGCAACCATGACAACTTCGCCTTTGGCAAACCCCACGGCCACCAGGGAGCTGCTGGAGGAGTTTGGCCTTGCGACCAAGCATCGCCTGGGCCAGAACTTTCTAATCGACAATCATGTGATCGAGCGTATCTGCGAGCTTGCCGAGCTTGCAGGTGACGAGCGCGTACTCGAGGTGGGTCCGGGTTGTGGAACGTTGACACTTGCGTTACTGCAGGAAGCGGCGTGCGTTACGTCCATTGAGGCCGATCCCGAGCTTGAGCCGGTGCTCGATGCCCACGCCGCCGACTATGCCAACTTCCGCTTTATCATGGGCGATGCGCTCAAGGTGACGCCGGAGCAGATTGAGCAGGCCGCCGGTGGTGAACCCACGGTGTTTGTCGCGAATCTGCCCTATAACGTGGCGGCGACGATCATTCTTCAGTTCTTCCAGACGATGCCCGCGCTTAAGCGCGCTGTCGTCATGGTGCAAAAGGAGGTTGCCGATCGCATTGCCGCAGTGCCGGGCAACAAGACCTATGGCGGCTATACGGCAAAGCTCGGCCTGTATGCGCAGGTGACGGGTCGCTTTGAGGTGCCGCCGCGTTGCTTTATGCCGGCGCCGCACGTGGACTCGGCCGTCGTGCGTATCGACCGTGTTGACGGTGTGGTGCCCGAAGAACTCGATCGCGAATTTGTGGCCCGCGTGATTGACGCTGCATTTGCTCAGCGTCGCAAGACCATCCGCAATTCCATGAGCGCCAACGGTTTTGCCAAGGACGTGCTCGATGCCGCCTTTGAGGCTTGCGGTATCGCACCCACCACGCGCGCCGAGACGCTTGATGTTGCCGACTTTGTCCGTCTGGCCCAGGAGCTAATCCATGATGCCTAATGCCGAACGCGTGACGTTTACCAAGAAAAAGAAGACGGTTGCTTGTCCCGTGCCCTTGGCACCGCTTGCTGACACGCATGCGCATCTGCTTCCGTTTTGGGGCAAAGAAGTGCCCGAGACACTCGTGCGCGCCAAAGCCGCGGGCATCGACCTGTTGGTGACGGTCTTCGATCCCATTGCCGATAAGCGCAGCGTGACGGACTATAGCGACTGGCTGACGCGCGAGATTCTGCCGATGCAGGATATCCCGCAGATCAAGTATCTTGCCGGCGTGCATCCGTATGGCGCGCCGGACTATACCGACGACGTTCACGCACAGGTCGTTGCCGCACTCGATGACCCCTTATGCGCCGGTATTGGCGAAATCGGCCTGGACTACCACATGGACTATGATGACGATATCGCGCCGGCACCTCATAACGTGCAGATTGACTGCATGGCGCGCCAGCTCGAGCTTGCCGCGTGCCGTAACGTGCCGGTGGAGTTGCACCTGCGGCACGAGGACTCGGATGGGGAGCGCACCTCGCATATGGATGCGTACAACGTGCTTCGTGAGGTGGGCGTGCCCCAGGCCGGTTGTGTGCTGCACTGCTTTGGCGAGGACCGCGCCACGATGGAGCGCTTTGTGAAGCTGGGCTGCTATATCGCCTATGGTGGTGCGGCCACCTTTAAGCGCAACGACGACGTGCGCGAGGCATTTGCGGCGACCCCGCTCGACCGCATTTTGTTCGAGACGGATTGCCCGTATATGGCTCCGGAGCCCATCCGCGGTCTTGAATGCGAGCCCGCAATGATCTCCATTACGGCAAACGCGCTGGTTAACGACCGTGTCGATCGCACTGGTGAGGACGCCGAAACAATCGCGCAAGCCGCTTGGGAAAATGCCTGCAAACTTTTTCAAAAATAGTTCTTGCGTTCGCGATGGCGCTCCGTTATTCTAATTCCTGCACGCGGGCGTGGCGGAATTGGCAGACGCGTACGGTTCAGGTCCGTATGGGGGCAACCCCATGAAGGTTCAAGTCCTTTCGCCCGCACCATTGATTGAAAGAGCTCCCAGCAATGGGGGCTTTTTTGTTATGTGCCCATCGCAGGGACTTGAACCTGTGAAGGAGCGAGCGTCAAGAAAACGCGGAGCGTTTTTAGCGAGCTGGCGAGTCCGCCGGCAGGCGGGCGAAGCCGGTGCGGATCCGCGCAGCGGATAGGCGGACGTCCTTTCGCCCGCACCATGGATTGAAAGAGCTCCCAGCAATGGGAGCTCTTTTTGTTGTGCACGATCTCCTTGGACGGGTATCCTAGTACCAACGTGTGCCTATCAGAGGAGAGACCATGCTGTTTTCCGGTATCATCGCCGCCCTTACCAGCCTTTTGATTCCCATCATCATCCTGTTGCTGCTGCTCCCCAACGCCTGTTATGTCGTTGAACAGCAGCACGCCGTAATCATCGAGCGCTTGGGTAAGTTCAACCGTATCGTCAACGCGGGCTTCCACGTGAAGGTGCCCGTGATCGACCGCAAGGCCGCCACGGTGAGCCTGCGCACCATGAAAAACGGTTTTGGCATCGACGTTAAGACCCAGGACAACGTGACCATCGGTCTTGAGGTCTCCGCTCAGTACCACGTGAGCTACGACATGGGCGCCGGCCCGGCAGATTCGGGCATCTACAAGAGCTACTACATGCTGCAGGAGCCCGTCGACCAGATGCGCGACTTCATCACCGACGCCCTGCGCTCCTCCATCCCCGTCTACACACTCGATGAGGTCTTTGCCAAGAAGGATGACATCGCCAAGGATGTCAACGCTACCGTTTCCGAGCAGATGGCCGCCTACGGCTTCACCCTCGTGTCGACGCTCATCACCAAAATCGCACTGCCGACCGAGGTTGAGAACTCCATGAACGACATCAACGCTGCCCAGCGCAAGCGCGCTGCCGCGCAGGAGCTCGCCGAGGCCGACCGCATCAAGCGCGTCACCGAGGCGACCGCCGAGGCCGAGGCTATGGAAAAGGCGGGCGAGGGCATCGCCAACCAGCGCAAGGCCATCGCGCTGGGTATCAAAGATTCGCTCGAGATCATCCAGGAGACGGGTGTCGGCAATGACGAGGCCAACCAACTGTTCATGTTTACGCAGTGGTCCGAGATGATGACGGAGTTCGCTCGCACGGGTAAAACCTCGACGGTCGTGCTGCCGAGCGACTTTTCGCAGTCGGCCTCGATGTTCGAGCAGATGCTGGCCGCCGGCAAAGTTCAAAACGATTCGAAGGAGTAGACGCGCGTGAAATACACCGTCGTTTGCGTCGGTAAGCTCAAGGAGCGCTTTTGGAAGGACGCGTGCGCTGAGTACACCAAGCGCCTAGGTGCCTATGCCAAGGTGGATATCCGCGAGGTGGCCGATATCGACCCGGCTAAGGCGGGCGGCGTGGATGCCGCGCGCGACAAGGAGGGGGCGGCGATTCTTGCCGCCTTGCCATCTCGAGCGCATGTGATCCTGCTGGCTATCGAGGGCAAGGAGCGCTCGAGCGAGGAGTTTTCGGCGAGGCTCGACGATCTTATGCTGCGAGGCAGCAGCGACATTGCCTTTGTAATCGGCGGTTCGGACGGCGTGAGCGATGACGTGCGCGCACGAGCCGACGAGATGCTCAGCTTTGGACGCATTACCTTGCCGCATAACCTGGCGCGTGTGGTGCTGCTGGAGCAGATTTACCGTGCCTGCAAGATCAGTCGTGGCGAGCCGTATCACAAATAGGTCGGCAATACGAAACAATGGCGTGGGACAATACCTTTCGTTTTGAGGAATGTGTCTGAAAGGACTATGCGATATGAAGATTGGATTTGTCGGTTTTGGCAATATGGCGAGCGCTATGGCCGATGGCTGGATCGCTGCCGGTGTAGCTGCGAGCGACATGTGCGCCTGCGCGGGTCGCTACGACGCACTGGTTGAGCGCTGCGAGGCGCGCGGCATGGTCGCCTGCCACGATGCCGCCGAGGTTGTCGCCGCATCCGATATCGTGGTCGCTGCGGTCAAACCGTACATGATCGAGAAGGTATTCGCCCCGCTCAAGGATGCTCTTGCCAAAAAGGTCGTTCTGTCGGTTGCCTGGACCTGGGACAGTGCCAAGTGGGAGCAGGTCCTGCCGGGCGTCGCGCATATCTCGACGGTGCCCAACACGCCGGTTTCGGTGGGCGAGGGCGTCATCGCCTGCGAGAAGGCTTCGACGCTTAACGACGAGCAGCGTGCTGTGGTGCTCGACCTGCTCGGTAAGCTTGGCGCTGTCGTCGAGCTCGACACAAGCCTGCTGTTTGTGGGCGGCACGGTGGGTGGTTGCGCTCCGGCGTTTGTCGCCATGGCAATCGAGGCCCTGGGCGATGCGGCGGTCAAGCACGGTATCCCGCGTGCGGATGCTTATCGCATTGTGAGCCAGATGGTGCTGGGTACGGCAAAGCTGCAGCTTGCAACTGGCCAGCATCCTGCGGCGATGAAGGATGCCGTATGCTCGCCCGGTGGTGCCACCATCAAGGGCGTCGTTGCGCTCGAGGACGCCGGCATGCGCAGCGTCCTGGTCAAGGCAATCGACGCAACCCTCCAGTAAAACCGACCAAAAAAGGGACAGGTTTATGTTGGCAGGTTTTTCCTGCGGTTTTGTCCTTTTAGCGAAAAGTGCCCCGCAACTGGCTCAATTCCAGTTGCGAGGCACTTGCGTTTGCCCAGATAAAACCGACCAAAATAAACCTGTCCCTTTTTGGCAGGTTAGTCCCAGAAGCTGTCTTCTTCGTCCTCGGACTTGGGGCCGCGGTCGACATACATCTTATGGGTGCGCTTCTCCATTACAAAGGCAATAATCGCAAACAGCAGGATGCCGCCGGCGAAAAGGATGGCAAAACCGGTGCGGGTGCCAAACAAAAAGGAAAAAACTGCGTCCATTGGGTGCCTTCTTGCGTAGTTGAGTTGGGTCGTAAACGCTCATAAGTATATACTTGCCCATACATGTACAAGGTTGCAACCTAAATGGAATGTATATCGCCGGAGGATCTAATGCTTGATATCAAGTTTGTTCGCGAGAACCCCGATGCCATCGATGTCGCCATGGCTAACCGCCAGACGTCTTGGGATCGCGAGAAGTTCTTTGAGCTCGACGACGAGCGTCGTGCCGTCATCACCGAGGTCGAGGAACTTCAAGCCACGCGCAATGCCGAGTCCAAGAAGATCGGCGCCCTGATGAAGGAGGGCAAGAAGGACGAGGCCGAGGCCGCCAAAGAGGCCGTGCGCGCCGTCAACGAGAAAATTGACGGTCTGGCCGAGCGCCGCACCGCCCTCGAGCAGGAGCAGTACGACTTCATGGCTCACCTGCCCAACATTCCTTGCGAGGCCACGCCGTACGGCAAGGACGAGGACGAGAACATCGAACGCCGTCGTTGGGGCACCCCGCGCGAGTTCGACTTCGACTTTAAGCCGCACTGGGATCTGGGCACCGATCTCGACATCCTTGACTTCGAGCGCGGCAACAAGCTCTCCGGCAGCCGCTTCACCGTTCTCGGTGGCGCCGGCGCCCGTCTTGAGCGCGCCCTCATCAACTTCTTCCTCGATACGCACACCAGCCGTGGTTTTAAGGAGTGGTGGCCGCCCATCGTCGTCAAGCGTCAGACCATGTTCGGCACGGGCCAGCTGCCCAAGTTCGAGGACGACGCCTATCACGTCTCGGGCGACAACTTCCTGATCCCCACCGCCGAGGTCGTGCTCACCAACCTGCACGCCGGTGAGGTCCTCGACGCCGATACCCTGCCGCGCCGCTACACCGCCTTCACCCCCTGCTTCCGCGAGGAGGCCGGCTCCGCTGGTCGCGATACCCGCGGCATCATTCGCCAGCACGAGTTCGACAAGGTCGAGATGGTCAAGTTTGCCAAGCCGGAGGAGTCCGACAAGGAGCTCGAGAGCATGACCGCCGAGGCCGAGTTCCTGCTGCAGCAGCTGGGTCTTCCGTATCGCGTGATTAGCCTGTGCACCGGCGACCTGGGCTTCTCTGCCCGTCAGACCTACGACGTCGAGGTCTGGCTGCCGAGCTACAACGCCTACAAGGAGATCAGCTCCTGCTCCAACTGCGGTGACTTCCAGGCCCGTCGCGCCAACATCAAGTATCGCGACCCCGAGAACTTCAAGGGTTCGCGCTATCTGCACACCCTCAACGGTTCCGGTCTGCCGGCTGGCCGTACCATGGCAGCCATTCTGGAGAACTACCAGAACGCCGACGGCACCATCACGATCCCCGAGGTTCTGCGTCCCTACATGGGCGGCCTCGAGAAGATCGAGCCGGTCGCGTAGATTGGCTGCATAAGCGATTTGCTAGGGCACTCCTTTTTGGGGTGCCCTTTTTGTGTGCGGCCATACCATGCTGTGCGGACAGCTCAATAGAAAACACACGAACAACTGTTCTGTATACAGCCATCTACCTGCTATGCTTTTGCTAAATAAGAGCGAGAGAAAGGGGACGCGATGGAGCTGTTTGATGATCGGGTGGTTTTGTTTGAGAGCGACGAGGGCGGGGAGTACCTGCTTGTGACGTGTGAGCCGTCTGGCATGGGTGGCCTGGTGGTTCGACAGACGAGCGAGGGGCCGTTGACGCAATGGTGCTACGAGGAGTCGCCTCATGTGGTTGAGACGTTTGTGGCGCACGAGGGGCTTGTGGCCCTAGAGCATTTCTATGGGGTCCAGACATCTAATCAGGTTGCTCGCATGTTGAGCATCTCGTTTGCCGATTATGATTGTGCCCAGCGGGTGAGATCGCTCCTGAGGGAACTTGATGCTAAGTTTGACGTGATCGAAAAGCCAATCGATCGTACGGGGAATGGCGGTATATGCGGAGCAGCATGACAAGACTGCGTTCCACAAAAAAGTTTGAAATTGTGCTTGACTCCAATAAGCTAAAGTGGTTTTATATGTCTTGCGCTGCGGCGTTACCTCAGCTGGATAGAGGGTCTGACTACGAATCAGAACGTCATAGGTTCGAATCCTATACGCCGCACCAATTGAAATTGAAAGCCTCCGGCAACGGGGGCTTTTCTTTTATGCCGCCACCGCATGGATTCGAACCTCGGTCGAGGCGCGAGCGTCAAGAAAACGCGGAGCGTTTTTAGCGAGCGGGCGAGTCCGCCGGCAGGCGGGCGAAGCCGGTGCGGATCCGCGCAGCGGATGCGCGGAATCCTATACGCCGCACCAACCGAAATTGAAAGCCTCCGGCAACGGGGGCTTTTCTTTTAGGTGGACGCCGCATGGATTCGAACCTCGGTCGAGGCACGAACAACTTAATTATCACTCCATAAAATTTTTTCTAATTGTCGCTTGACCCATCGGGGGCTCGCGTGCATAATAATCCGTGCGTTGCGGCGTTACCTCAGCTGGATAGAGGGTCTGACTACGAATCAGAACGTCATAGGTTCGAATCCTATACGCCGCACCAACTGAACTTTAAAGCCTCCGGTAACGGAGGCTTTTCTTATATGTCGACATACTTGAGGAGTTGCTTTCGCCGTGTTTGAAAGTATCGAGTCGATCGACTGCATCAAATGAGTAAAAATCAAATTCGATAACTTTTTTTGAAAAAATGCTTGACCATTATTCAGTCCCTGTGCATAATAATCAACAAGTCGCGGCGTTACCTCAGCTGGATAGAGGGTCTGACTACGAATCAGAACGTCATAGGTTCGAATCCTATACGCCGCACCATTTGAGATTAAAGCTCCCGGCAACGGGGGCTTTTCTTTTACGTAAACACCGCATGGATTCGAACCTCGGTCGAGGCGCGGGCGTAAAGAAAACGCGGAGCGTTTTTAGCCCGCGGGCGAGCACGCCGGCAGGCGGGCGAAGCCGGTGCGGATCCGCGCAGCGGATGCGCGGAATCCTATACGCCGCACCATTTGAGATTAAAGCTCCCGGCAACGGGGGCTTTTCTTTTGCGCCAGCTTGAGTGCTTTCGTCCAAAGGGACGATTTCCTGTCAACTCGTGTAAGATTCCGAGTAGATGTCGCGACTTATTCGCGACCACTCCTTCTTCAAGCGACCGATCAGGGTGATATTCCGTGGCAGAGCGTCCGACATACAAGCTCAGGTTTCTCGATCCCAAGAAGCGCTTTCCGGCGATGCCCGAGCAGCCTGCGGGACGCTCATATGGCGTGGTCTGGAAACTCTTTGGCGAGGATCAGCATGAATCTTGTTATGTCGTCGAATTCGTTGGCAAAAGCCATGTGTCGCTTTTGGGCTACGTAAGCGTTTCGGGTGAGGTGTGCAAGGTGGACCGCCCCGTCAGCGAGGCTCCGCTGCCCAACGATCCCGACATGGAACTGGTCCTTGACGAGTCGGACTCCGGTATTGGTGAGATTATGGTGAGGGGAGCAAACGGCACGATGCGCGCGTGCGCGCGAACCGTCGGCTCTCCCGAAGGTCCCATGCGCGAACAGTCCGATCACGAGACATGGAATTCGACCCGCTCCCTTCCTTACGGTGAGTTCATGGCATCGATGTTCCTGCGCTACGTGATATTCGCTGACTCCGAAAATACCATTGCGAGCACGGCGGACGCCGACGGACTCGACGAGGGTATGCAAAACGTTGTCGACAAGATCAAGCTCGTAAAGTTGCCCGAGCCGGTCGAGGTGTTTTTGGGCTTTAACACGACACCGCTACCTGACGCTATCGAGACGCTGCTCTACCGCGTTGACCATGCCGAGAATCCGAGCGGTATCGAGCGCTATGCCGCCGCCCTTATGAGTGAAATTGACTTGCCTCGCTTGCGCACCATCGCCGCTAAGTCCGAGATGAGCCTGGCTCGCATCGATCGCTCAAAGCTTTTCTATCTCAATTTTGATCGCAGCCTGCTGGACCGGGACGAGATTGACATGCTGCTTGCCATCGAGTGCCGTCTTAACCGTCTCTCCGGCATCCTTGAGCACATCGGGGCCGGATTGGTCCCTGCGGCATCCTCGCCGAGCCTTGAGGGCTGCGCGCTCTTTGATGCGTGGCATATCGCCAAGACGACCAACGATGTTCCCCGACTGCTTGATACGGCCTCGAGCGATAACCCGTGGGGCAAACCGGGTACGGTGGCTTGCCAGCCGGGCGGTGAGTGGGATGTGCGTACCCGCTTCGCGCGTATTGTCGAGGCACTTAACGTGGTCACGCGGCTCGACTATACCTATCGGGCCAACGTTGCCGAAGGGATCATGCTCGTTCGGTTTGGGCAGTCTGTCGTTGATGCCATGCCGCAACGTGAATACGACGCTCAAGATGACGCCTGGCGCGAGTTGGACGAGGACGCGCGTGCGATCTGGGCCGCGGAGCACGATGCGCGCGTGGCACTCACGCTTGCGGCAGCGTGTTTTGCCGCGGGCACCTGCATCACGCGCTGCTATGTGCAGATTGCTGCTCCCGACAGTGAGCAGGGCGAGCGCGTTGTTGCAACGTATTTCTTTGGGCGCGCGGCCTATCTGGCCGATTGCGTGCCTGTCGCCAAGGATCTTGAGAGCATGGACATGGACGATATGCCGTGCAAGCGTGTGCTTGAGGCATATGAGTCAACCGCTCCGGAGACGATTGAACCTGCGGAGGTTCATGCTCGTCCGCGTGATGACCATCGCATGCTGCCGCCGGCGCTGCGCGATCTGCTGCTTGCCGATACGGCTGACGAGCTGGAGGTCATGGAAGAGGACGACGACCCATACGTGGCCCGTGTTGTTGAATTGCGCGAGCAGGCAAAAGTCGACCGTACAGGTGCTTTTGAAGGCTTTTCCCGTCTTGTTGAGGAGTTGGAGGCTAAGTGCGCCGTCGCCGAGCTTTTGGCGACAGGTCCGGTTCAAACGCAGTTTTGCGATAACCAGCTGGTGCGCATGGTGCTACCGGTGTTGGAAGAAGACCGCTCTGTGCGAATCCTTCGTGCGCCCGATGCGCTGTACTTTGCCCAGCACGAGATCTGCAGCTTTTACGCCGAGCAAGAGGACTTTGAACGAGCACTGCCCGAGGTGCGCCATCTTTACGATCTGGCGCGCTCGTCCATGCAGTCGCACTTTGCGCTCATCAACGTGCTTGCGCGTCTGGAGCGCTTTGACGAGATTATCGAGGTGGCGCGCCACGGCCTACGTATTGCCAGCGATCGTTCTGCAATCGGCTACCTGTTCTATCGCTTGGCGTTTGCCTATTGGAATTGCGATCAGCTCGACCTGGCGCTGGCTTGTTACCGTCTGGTGCCGCGCGGCGAGGAGTCGGGCAGCAGCGCGCTGGAAGAAATGCAGGGCCTTATGAACGAGATGGGCGTCAGCGGGCCTCCGACGTTCGAGGAAGCGGTCGAGACCATCCACAAGGCTGGACTAGAGCTGCCGCCAGTGTCCGCCGTGACGAATCAGCTGGCAGATGCCGCTGTGCAACTGGTCGACAACGGTTTCTTTTTCCTGGCGCGCGGTTGTATCTTCCAAATGTGGCGCACCATGGGCAACGACGAGCTCGGCTCCCTCAACCGCTCGCTGGGGTAGGCGAAGCTTTCAAGAAGGAAAGGCTGCTAGGCAATTAGAAAATTTCCTCTTGCTCATCCTTGGCTGTTTGGTTACTATAGAACGGCTGTTACGGAGAGCTGACCGAGAGGCCGAAGGTGCTCGCCTGCTAAGCGAGTATGCCCCAAAAGGGCATCTGGGGTTCGAATCCCCAGCTCTCCGCCAGTACGAATTTGAAGAAGGGTCCCATTTGGGGCCCTTTTTATTATCAAGAATGGCGGCTGGGGATTCGAACCCTCAAAAAAGGAGGCATCCTTTCGGACGCCTCCTTTCAGTGGACTTATTATTCTTGCGCCCTACACCTCGGGCGCCTTGGCGACGGTCTCGCTTTCTGCCGTGAGTGGGCGGTTGTCGATGCGACGGCCCAAGCGATCGAGCTTCACGAGCAGCCATTCAATGGGATTCGGCCCTGCGCCTTCCTCGTCGGCAACCAGGTCCATGACGGCGATCTTGGTGCCATCCTGCTTGAGCGTAACGCTGCCCACCTTGTCGCCCACATGCACCGTGCCCGAAAGATCGTCGTAGCTAACCTTTTCGGTCACCTCGCCGGCAAGGGAAAACACGGTCGCTTGCGCCGTAGGATCGGCGAGCGTGGCGTCGATCGTCTTATCCGTCCAGTCGGTTTGGCCAATGCGCGCCATAAGCGGGTTGCCGTTGGCGGTCTTTTCCTGCGTGTTGGCGATTGCGACCGTCACCTTGTGACCGTAGTACCAATTGGCAAGGGTTGCGGTATCGGTAAAGCGCTGGTCGGTGGTGGTGGAGTTCAAAACGACGGTGTAGATCTCGTCGCCATCGCGGTTGTAGGCACCCGTAAAGCAATAGCCTGCATCATCGGTGGTGCCGGTCTTGCCACCGATGTTGCCATCTTGGCCTAGCAAATAGTTATGCGTGTCCATGGAATGCGAATGGTCGGTGCCGTCGGCGCCCGTGACCTCGATCCAGGAATCCTCGCTCGCTACGACCTCGCGGATCGTGTCGTTTTTCATGGCCTCTTGCATCATCAGCGCTACGTCGTGTGCGGTTGAGTGCATATCGCCAGCCCACTCATCAAAGTCCAGACCATGCGGGTTTTCAAAAAGCGTGCCGGTGCAACCGAGCTTCTTAGCGCGCTCGTTCATGGCTTTCACAAATGTTGCCTCGGCGTCTTTGGTCTTAGGGTCGATCTTCTTGCCCACATATTCGGCGAGCACGATGGCGGCGTCGTTGCCCGAGGGAATCATCAGGCCGCGCAGTGCCTGCTCCACGGTGAGCTCGTCGCCTTCGAGTAGGCCGGCTGTTGAATTGCCCACGGTGGCTGCGGCGTTGCTCACCGTGACCTTCTCGTCCATCTTGCAATTCTCGACGGTTAGGATTGCGGTCATGACCTTGGTGATCGAGGCAATCTTGACCTGCTCATCGGCGCCGCGGGCATAGTAGACGGTGCCGTCTTTGCCCATGACGAGGGCATTGGTCGCATCGATATCGGGCAGGTTTTCGGCCGTGATGCCGCGCGCATCGGCGGTTTTGCCGCAAACATTGTCGGTCGTGAGCACTTGGGCGCCGGCGACGGTGGGCGCGCCAGCGGCAAGGGCGATAGCGCAGACAAAGCCGGCGGCAAGCTGGGCTGAGCGCTTTGCAAAAGAGGTGAGGGACTTCACGGATTTCGCTTTCGACGGGATGGTCTCTTCTGGAACTAGAGTATATCGTTTGCCGGCGTCGGCGATCATCGCGTGCGTGCGTGGCCCACATCCGCGCCCGAACGGGCACAAGGGTGCTTAAGGCCGACTTAATCACCCACGCTTGTTGTGTGTGGCGTGCGTCGCCTCGGGCATAATGGAGCGCGAGAGGAGCACGCATGAACGAGCGCATTTTGGTAGTTGATGACGAGAAGGCCATCGCCGACTTGGTTGGTATCTACCTTACAAAAGAGGGCTTTGATGTCCAGATTGCCTATAGCGGGGCCGATGCTGCCAAGGCAATCCTGGAGCAGGAGTTCGATCTGGCACTGTTGGATGTCATGCTGCCCGATATCGATGGCTTTGAGCTACTGCGTACGATCCGTTCCAGCCATACCTATCCCGTGATCATGCTGACGGCGCGCGATGCCCAGCAAGACAAGATCGAGGGCCTTTCGCTTGGCGCGGACGATTACGTGGTTAAGCCGTTCCGTCCGCTGGAGCTCATCGCGCGCGTGCATGCTCAGCTTCGTCGCTACACCAGCTACGGTAGCCGCGCGCAGGTGGCCGAGTCGCCGACCATCCAGCTCGACGGCCTGGAGATCAACCGCGATGCTCGTTCCGTAATGGTGGACGGTGCGCCGGTGCGCCTCACGCCCATCGAGTATTCCATCTTGCTGTATCTGGTCGAGCATCGCGGCAGTGTGGTGGCCGTGGAGGATCTGTTCCGCGCGGTGTGGAACGAGGATTTTATGCCCGGCTCCAACAATACGGTGATGGTGCACATTCGCCACCTGCGCGAAAAGATCGGTGACGACGCTCAAAAGCCGCGCTTTATCAAAAACGTCTGGGGCGTCGGCTACATAATCGAATAACGCCTTTAATGGTGGGGAAGTGGATATGACAAAAGACGATAGGCAGGCATTCGAGGTGCCCGATCGACTCTTTGAATACGTGAGGTCGGTCGTCGACAACCGCGCGCTTGCAACGGTGCTGCTCTTTTTGCTGAGCCTGCTGCTGATTGGCATCGATAACATCGCTGGAATCTTGGCGGTGCTGCTTGTCGGCTTTTTGCTGATCGATCGATTCGAAATCGTGCGCCGTTGCGTGGTGATTGGCGGTGCCGCGTGGGCCATGACGTTGGCGATTGGCGCCATGGCGCTCGGCGGCATCGAAGGGCCGGTGCTGTTCGATGCCGGCTTTGTATTCAACATGCTTGGCTTTGTGCTGGCGCTTGCCGTGTGCGTGCTGTTCTTTTGCGGCCGCGCCCTGTACTACCATGGCTACGAGCAGGGCGAGCAGCATGCCGATTGTGTGCTGGCCGCTCGTATTCAAGATCGCCTGATCGATCACCCCGACACCTGGGATAACATCGACGGCGACTTCTTGGAGGTCGAGGGCGCCCTTAACCGCGTGCGTGACCGTGAGCGCAAGGTGCAGCAAGCTCTGCGTGACGAGTCGCATCGCAAGGACGATTTGGTCACGTACTTGGCACATGACCTACGCACCCCGCTTGCCAGTGTGGTGGGCTATCTTTCGCTGCTGCAAGAGGCTCCTGAGCTGCCGGTTGAGCAGCGCACACGTTTTACGGGCGTGGCGCTCGACAAGGCGCACCGGCTCGATGCGCTCATCGAAGAGTTCTTCGATATCACGCGCTTTGACTTCCACGATATCGTGCTCACGCGCGGCTATGTTGATCTGGGGTTGCTGCTGGCTCAGGTGGCTGACGAGTTCTATCCCATCCTCAACGAGCAGCATAAGGAAGCCCAAGTTGATATTCGCGAGGACCTGACGGTGCTCGTGGATGGCGACAAGATGGCCCGCGTGTTCAACAACATCATGAAAAACGCCGTCGCCTATAGCTATGAGGGTTCGACTATCACGATTGAGGCCAGGCGCCAAGACGATGGCGGCGTGCGCGTGCGCTTTATCAATCAGGGCGATCCTATCCCTGCGGCTAAGCTCAAGGTGATCTTTGAGAAGTTCTATCGCCTGGATGCGGCGCGTGCGACCAATCGCGGTGGTGCCGGTTTGGGCCTTGCTATTGCCAAGGAGATCATCGCGGCACACGGCGGTACCGTTGCATGTGAATCGACGCCCGAACACACGATATTCACCATCGGGCTGCCCGCCGCATAGCCTGCGTGCCCTTACAAACACTTGACAATGTGCTCACGTGCGTATGAGCCGCGATTCCTACTATCGATACTGCTGAATTGATATCGATATGGAGGTGTGCGGTATGAAGGCTGCTGCGGCTGTGGAGCCCACGGAGCTTGAAGAACTCATGGAAGCGCAGGCCGAGGCCGCGCATGAGCGCGAGGTTGGGGATGCGACTCGCCCCACGGCAGAGGATCTTGCCGCCTCGCCGACGCGCATCGATGTCGAGGGCCTCGACCTGTTCTATGGCGACCACCATGCGCTCAAGGACGTGAATATCAAGATCCGCGACAAGCAGATCACCTCGTTCATCGGGCCTTCGGGCTGCGGAAAGTCCACGTTGCTGCGCTGCTTTAACCGCATGAACGACGGCATCAAGGATTGCCGCATCGAGGGCAAGATCGCGCTCGATGGTCAAGATATCCTGGGCGATTACGACATCTGCCGTTTGCGCCAGCGCGTGGGCATGGTGTTCCAGCGCCCCAACCCGTTTCCCATGAGCATCTACGACAACGTCGCCTACGGTCCGCGCGGTATGGGTGTGCGCGACCGTGTCATGCTCGATGAGCTGGTCGAGGACTCCCTTCGTCGCGCTGCGCTATGGGACGAGGTCAAGGACAAGCTCATGGAGTCGGGCCTGGGTCTTTCGGGTGGACAGCAGCAGCGCCTGTGCATCGCCCGCGCACTTGCCGTGCAGCCCGACATTCTGCTGATGGACGAGCCGACCTCGGCACTCGACCCTGTGTCGACGTTGGTGGTGGAGCAGCTGGCCTGCGAGCTCAAGGAGACCTGCACGCTGGTGGTCGTGACGCACAACATGCAGCAGGCCGCGCGTATTTCCGATTCGGTTGCGTTCTTTTTGCTGGGTGAGCTGGTGGAGCACGCGCCCACCGCGCAACTCTTCAAGAATCCGTCCGATCCGCGCACCGCGGATTATTTGACGGGGCGTTTTGGCTGACGCTGTCTTTTGCAGGTGCCTTTAGGGTTAAGATGCGGTCATATCGGCCGCAAAGGGGTTCAACATGATCTATTACGTCGAGGACGATGACAACATCAGGGATTTGACAGTCTACGCGCTGCGCAAGCAGGGAATCGAGGCCGAGGGCTTTTCGTGCGATGGCGAGTTTAAAGCTGCCGTGGTGCGACGGGTGCCCGATGCTGTGCTGCTCGATATCATGCTGCCCGACACCGATGGCTTGGCGATTATGCGTCGCCTGCGTGCCGATCGCCTGACGGCGACGGTGCCCATCATGATGCTTACCGCCAAGGACACCGAACTCGACAAGGTGATGGCGCTCGATGGCGGTGCCGACGATTACCTGACTAAGCCGTTTTCGCTCATGGAGCTTGCGAGCCGTTGCCGCGCACTGCTGCGTCGCGGCGGCATGGTCAAGCAGGCGAGCGATGTGCTCAGCGTGGGCGATATCGTACTTTCGCCCAGCCACCGCGAAGTGACTGTTGCCGGTGAACCGCTCAAGCTCACGCTGCGCGAATTCGACCTGCTCGAGTACCTCAT
This sequence comes from uncultured bacterium, assembly GCA_905214435.1. GTDB lineage: Bacteria > Actinomycetota > Coriobacteriia > Coriobacteriales > Coriobacteriaceae > Collinsella. The sequence continues at coordinate 28,888 of CAJMMA010000005.1, read as the reverse complement.
GCGCAAACCTGGCGTGGTCTTTACCCGCGAGTCGCTGCTGCAGAGCGTATGGGGCTGGGACTTCGACGGCGGTTCGCGCACCGTCGACGTACATGTGCAGACGCTCCGCCAAAAGCTCGGCGAGCATGCGAGCGCCATCGAGACCGTGCGCGGCGTGGGCTATCGTCTGGCCGAGCCTTCGGCCGGTGATGGTGCCGAAGGTGACGACACCGCGTCCACTGCATCGGAGGAGTAACCCGTGGTCTTCGCCCCCCAGGGAAAACAAACGTTGTCGCACCGCGTTTTTGTGACGATCTTTGTCTGCGCCATGGCGGTTATCGTGGCGTTTACGGTGCTGGGTGCGTTCTTTGTGCAAAACACCTTGGCGGATGCCACGAGTGCCAATCTGGCGCAGGAAACCGAGCTCATTGCTGCCGCCCTCGACGAGCAGCAGGAGCCCATCCCGTTCTTGCGTAGCCTCGATCGCGAGGACTTACGCATCACGCTGATTAACAAGGATGGATCGGTTGCCTACGACAACGAGGCGTCGCCTTCCGCACTGCCCAACCATGGTGATCGCCCCGAGGTCATCGAGGCCTTTGAGAGTGGTTTGGGTTCCGCGGAGCGCGCAAGCTCTACGCTCGACGAGATTATGCTGTATCGCGCCGTCACCCTTGATAACGGCCAGGTCGTTCGCTTGGCGCAGGCCCAGCCTGGCGTTGCGGCGATTTTGCTGTCGATGCTGGCGCCGATGCTGCTTATCGCAGCAGCGGGTGCAGTACTCTCGTTTTTTATGGCGCGCCGTGAGTCCCGTGCCATCATCGCGCCGTTACAAGAGGTGGATTTGGATCACCCACGCCGTAGCTATGAGCACGCCTATGCCGAGATGGTTCCCATGCTTGAGCGCATCGAGTCGCAGCGCCAGGAACTCAAGCGCCAAATGGCGGTGCTAGCGGACAACGACCGTATGCGCCGCGAGTTCACGGCGAATATCACCCATGAGCTCAAGACGCCGCTTACGGCGATTTCGGGCTATGCCGAGCTCATCGCAAATGGCATGGTCGAGGGCGAGGACGACCTGCGCAACTTTGGCGGTCGCATCTATCGTGAGGCGGGCCGCTTGGCAGCGCTTGTCAACGACATCCTTACGCTGTCTAACTTGGACGAGGCCGAACGTGCGACTGAAGGCGAGACAGTGCCCATTGGTTCCACGGAGCCTATTGAGCTCTCGCGTGCGATCTACGCGGTTGAGCAGCGTCTTGAACAGGTCGCCCGTCAGGCGAATGTGACGATAAGTCATGAGACCAAGCCTGTGGTCATCGAAGGCGTGTCGCGCTTGATCGACGAGCTCATCTATAATCTGGCAAGCAACGCCATCCGCTACAATCGACCCGGCGGTACGGTTACGTTGCAGTGCGGCACCAACGACGAAGACCATCCGTTCCTCGCTGTCGCCGACACGGGAATCGGTATCGCGCCTGAAGAACAGGGCAAGGTATTTGAGCGGTTCTATCGCGTGGACAAGAGTAGGTCCAAGGCACGCGGCGGAACCGGCCTGGGGCTTGCCATTGTCAAGCATGCGGCCCTGTATCATCACGCCACGCTCGATCTGTCGAGTGAGTTGGGCGTGGGAACCACCATTACGGTGACGTTTCCCATACAGCAGGACGAGCCATTCGCATAGCGATACAACATAGATATTGATGTAGACGCCGCATTTGACTTTCGGGTGCGGCGTTGTTGCGCAATTTTACGATTGCTTCCGACATTTTTACAGGAGAGCCTGTTTCTTATGTATAGAGTTTGGTCTCGGTAAAAAGATGCGATAACATACGGACAGTTTTGTCAATCCGAACTGGGGAAATGAAAGGCAAGCTGCATGACCCTTCTCGAACTGTTCCAGCTGCTGAAGAAGCACCTCAAGCTGGTCATCACCCTTCCGGTGGTCTGCGCGATCGCCATGGGCATCGTGTCCTTCGTTGCGATGGACAACACCTATACCGCGACGACGAGCATGTACATTCTCGCCAAGACCGACGATAGCGGTCAGATGAGCTACAACGATCTCTCGGCGAGCCAGATGCTTTCCAACGATATCGCCACGCTGCTGGATAGCGATAGCGTTAAGAGCGGCGCCGCCAAAGAACTGGGCCTTACCGATCTGGATGACTACAAGGTGTCTGTTTCCTCCGAGACCACCACGCGTGTCATTACGCTTTCGGTTACCGGCACCGATGCCAAGGAGACGGCTGAGGTCGCAAAGGCCATTGCCAGCTCGGTGAGTACGGTCGCTCAGAACGTCGGCGCTGCCCAGAGCATCAACGTTATCGACGAGGCTAAGACCCCCGAAGCCCCCAGCGGCCCCAAGCGCACGCTGTATATTGCCGTCGCGTTCCTCGCCGGTATCTTTATCGCAGTTGCCTATGTCGTTTTGGCAGACATGCTCAATACCCGCATCCGCGGTGCCGAAGAGGCAGAAGAGCTCCTGGGTATTCCCGTTGTTGGCCGAATTCCGGCTATGAAAGGTGGTAAATAGGCATGGCTAAGGCAAAGAACACCGATAAGCTCGTTGTGCAGAATGCCGCCAAGACCCTTCTGGCCAACATCCGCTTTGCGAGCGTGGATGACCCCATTCGCACCATCACCGTTACCTCCTCGATTCCCAACGAGGGCAAGTCTACGGTTTCCATTAACCTTGCTCAGGCAATCGCCACGAGCGGCAAGAGTGTCCTGCTGGTCGAGGCTGATATGCGTCGCAGGTCCCTTGCCGATATGCTCGGCGTCCGCTCCCGCGGCGGACTCTATGCAGTCCTGTCCGAGCAGGTTTCTATCGACCAGGCGATTGTCGAGACGGGTCAGAAGAACTTCTACTTCCTCGATGCCGAGCCGCACATTCCCAATCCTGCCGACATCATCGTCTCCCATCGCTTTGCCAAGCTGGTAAAGGCACTGTCCGCCAAGTTCCAGTACGTCATCTTCGATGCTCCCCCGGTCGGCACCTTCATCGATGCTGCCGAGATTGCCAGCCTGACCGACGGCGCGCTGTTCGTGGTGCGCGAGAACTTTACCAAGCGCGAAGAGGCGCTCAACGCCATCGGTCAGCTTAAGAAGTCCGAGAAGGTCAAGCTCATCGGTACCGTCATGAATTACTGTGAGACCGAGACCAGCGAGTACTACTATTCTTACTACACCAAGGACGGTAAGAAGGTTAAGAAGGGCTCCGACAATCAGGGGACTTCCAAAAAGGGCATCTTCACCAACCGAGCAAACGTTTAGTTGATTAAGGCTGACCTATGCGTGACATTCATTGCCATATCTTGCCGGGTGTAGACGACGGCGCCGCCGATCTCGATGAGAGCTTGGCGATGCTCGAGGCTGCCAAGCGGGCCGGTGTAACCAGAATCGTTTGCACTCCTCACTGCCGTGATCCCTATTTTGATTACGACAAGATGTGGGATGCCTTTGAGCTGCTGCGTGATAACGCTGACGGTTTTCCGCTCCAGATGGGCTTCGAGGTCAACCATCGAAAGCTCGTTGAGCTTGGTATCGATGCCGCGGAGCACCTGCATTTCGATGGGACCAACGAGTTTCTGCTCGAGCTTTCGACGCATGCCGATGCGTATGCGTTTAGAGAGTACGAGAACACGATTTACGATTTGCAGTGCCGTGGCTACCAGGTGATCATCGCTCATCCTGAGCGCTATCGTGCGGTTCAAAAGGATGTAAGCGTGGCGGAGCGCCTGGTCGATATGGGCTGCAAGCTGCAAGCTTCGGCGGACTTTATTGCCGGCGGTCGCTTTGGTCGCGAGAAAAAGCCGGCACAGCGCCTGTTCGATCAGAACCTGTACAGCTTCATCGCGAGCGATGCCCATAACGTGGGTCATTACGATTGCCTGGCGAAGGCTCGCGCGAAGTTTAGCGTGCGCGGAGCTCATTTTCGCTAAAATCTGTCCCTAACGTTCGCATTGAATGAAAGGGCAGCATGGATATCCAACTTAAGACGGGATGCTTTGATGACGCGGCGTTGGTGCGCCGCGTCGTTTTTATGGACGAGCAGGGCTACGAGAATGAGTTCGACGCTATCGACGAGGATCCGAACTGCATTCATGTGACGCTCTATGTAGACGGCGAGCTTGCTGGTTGCTCGCGCGTGTTTCCCGAAGAGCTTGAGCGCGCGGCTGACGCAGGGGCTCCGGTGTCGCCGGCGTGCGACTTGGACGAAGGCGTCGCGGCGGGGGAGACCTACATTATGGGGCGCGTGGCTGTGCTGCCGAGCATGCGCCGTCGCGGTCTGGCGAGCAAGATTGTCGAGGCCAGTGATACGTGCGCGCGTGATGCCGGCGCCAAGCTCATTAAGCTGCATGCGCAGGAATACGTGCTGCCGCTCTATGCCAAGGCGGGCTACACGCAGATTGCCCCGGTGGACTACGAAGACGAGGGCCAGCCCCATGCTTGGATGGCCAAGCGCGTAGATGGCAGATAGGGACGTTCCTTTCCTGCCGGCAGTCGGGGACACTCCTTGGCAATTGGCGTATCAGAGCGTTTGGACATACAGTTTTTCGATTCCGTATGTATATATGCGCGCTAATGGGTTATAAAATCTAAGTCTGGACATAGCAGGTCTGCGATGCGGCTCGGGCAACCGGGCCGTTTTTGCGGACGGGGGTAGCGCGAAAGGACTGCACATGCGTCAATTTAAGACCGAGAGCAAAAAACTGCTCGACCTCATGATCAACTCCATCTACACCAATAAGGAAATCTTCCTGCGCGAGCTTATCTCTAATGCGAGTGACGCCGTCGACAAGCTCAACTTTAAGAGCCTGCAGGACCCGAGTGTCAAGCTCGACCAGGGCGACCTGGCTATTCGCGTCTCTTTTGATAAAGACGCCCGCACCATTACCATCTCGGATAACGGCATTGGCATGACCGCCGAGGAGCTCGAGCGCAATCTGGGCACCATCGCCCATTCCGGCTCCGAGGAGTTTAAGACCGAGAACGCCGAGCAACAGGGCTCCGATGTCGACATCATCGGCCAGTTTGGCGTGGGCTTCTACTCCGCCTTTATGGTCGCCAGCCACGTGAAGGTCGTCAGCCGCGCTTATGGCGAGGACACCGCCCACGTTTGGGAGTCCGACGGTCTTGAGGGCTACACCATCGAGGATGGCGAGCGTGCTGAGCACGGTACCGATGTCATCCTGACGCTGCGCGAGAACGAGAAGCTCGACGCCGACGGCGAGGCCGAGACCTACGATCGCTTCCTGACCGAGTGGGGCCTCAAGAGCCTGATTCAGCAGTACAGCAACTATGTGCGCTACCCGATTCAGATGATGGTGAGCAAGAGCCGCCAGAAACCCAAGCCCGAGGACGCCGGCGACGACTACAAGCCCGAGTACGAGGACTACCAGGAGCTCGAGACCATCAACTCCATGACGCCGATTTGGAAAAAGCGCAGCTCCGACGTTGAGCAGAAGGATTACAACGAGTTCTACAAGTCCACGTTCCACGACTTTGACGATCCCGCGCGCACTATCAGCTTCCATGCCGAGGGTACGCTTGAGTACGATGCGCTGCTGTTTGTGCCGGGTCGCGCCCCGTTCGATCTGTACAGCAAGGACTACGAGAAGGGCCTGGCGCTCTACAGTTCCAACGTGCTGATTATGGAGAAGTGCGACGACCTGCTGCCCGACTACTACAACTTTGTGCGCGGTGTCGTGGACTCTGCCGACGTGACGCTCAATATTTCGCGTGAGACGCTGCAACAGAACCGTCAGCTCAAGGCCATTGCCAAGCGTGTCGAGAAGAAGATCACTGCCGATCTTGAGGACATGCGCGATAACGACCGCGAGGCATACGAGAAGTTCTTTGAGAACTTTGGTCGCGGTCTGAAGTACGGCATCTACTCGAGCTACGGCATGAAGGCCGACGAGCTCGCCGACCTGTTGCTGTTCTGGTCTGCCAAGGAGCAGAAGATGATCACCCTTGCCGAGTATGCCAAGGGCATGCCCGAGGGCCAGAAGGCAATCTACTATGCCGCCGGCGATTCGCGCGAGCGTCTGGCCAAGATGCCCGTCGTGAAGGGCGTGCTCGACCGCGGCTACGATGTATTGCTGCTGACGCAGGACGTGGATGAGTTCACCTTCCAGGCCATGCGTGAGTACGTGGCTGCCGATATGCCCAAGGTCTACGAGGATGACGCTGCTCGCGAGGCTGCCGAGAAGGCAGTTGCCGATGGTGCCGAGCCCGAGGTCGAGGATCGTCACCTGGAGCTTAAGAACGTCGCGACCGGCGATCTTGACATGGCGACCGATGACGAGAAGAAGGAGGCCGAGGACGCCACCAAGGAAAACGAGGACCTCTTTAGCGCTATGAAGGAGGCGCTCGGTGACAAGGTCGAGAAGGTTGCCGTCTCTGCGCGTCTGACTGACGCTCCCGCCTGCATCACCACCGAGGGTCCGCTTTCGCTCGAGATGGAGAAGGTGCTCCAGAAGGGACCCGAGGGCGCGCCCGACGGCATGCCCAAGAGCCAGCGCGTGCTCGAGCTCAACGCCAAGCACCCGGTCTTTGACAAGCTTGTCGCTGCCCAGAAGGCAGGTGACGCCGACAAGATCAAGCAGTACTCCGGCCTGCTCTACGATCAGGCCCTGCTGGTCGAGGGCATTCTGCCTGAGGACCCCGTTGCCTTCGCGGCGGCTGTTTGCAACTTGATGTAGTTAAGTAGTTACGCCTTTGGGTCCGCCGTTCTAACGAACCTATTGGTTCCGTCGTTCTAACGAACGACGGACCGGTCGACGCTGCAAACGCCCCTAAGCGGCAATCTGACGTTCAATCGTCGGTCGCGTACCAAAGTACGCTTCCCTCCTCTTTCACGTCACCTTGCTCGCTCAGGGGCGTTTTCGCTGACTTATGCTCAACCTGCGACGCTTTCGTGGCCCTAAGTAGTCATCGGGGACGTTCTTGTTTGACTGGTCGTTTAAGAACGCCCCCGATGACTATTCGGATTGTTAATTTGTGCGGGTTGTGGTTTTGCGACCTGCTGAAATTTGAGATACTGTACAACTGTACGTTAACTAATCTTCGTAGTATATTGCTACCCGCAAAACTCAATACCATTGTGCTTCGAGACGCTAAAGCGCCTACGTACAATGGTTGTTGATAGTACGATTTGATTCAACGACAGGATGGATGGTCTAAGCGTGAGTCTCGGCAGCAAACTATCCAACGCAAAGGTATCCTTTGCGATCTTTAAGCGTGACATCAAGCGATTGCTCGTGAACCCCGTCGCCTTGGTGGTTACCCTCGGCGTGTGTGTTATTCCCTCGCTGTATGCCTGGTACAACATCGTGGCAAACTGGGATCCGTACGGAAACACCCAGGGCATCAAGATTGCTATCGCCAACAACGACCAGGGAACCCAAAACGACCTGGTGGGCGAGCTCAATGCGGGCGACAAGGTCGTCGATCAGCTCAAGGAAAACGATCAGCTGGGCTGGACCTTCGTCGATTCGGCCGCCGATGCCAAAGAGGGCGTCGAGAGTGGTGAGTACTATGCGGCCATCGTAATCCCCAAGAACTTCTCAGATAACCTGGTCTCGATGCTCGACGGCAATTACCATCAGCCCAAGCTCACGTACTACGTCAACGAGAAGAAGAGCGCTATTGCGCCCAAGGTCACCGACACTGGCGCCAATACCATCGAGGAGCAGATCAACTCGGAGTTTGTCTCCACGGTGGGCGAGACCGTCGCGGGCATTGCTAAAGATGCTGGCATCGACCTTAAAGACAAGGCGACCCAGACCCGGGATTCGCTGGCGGGCTCGGTGTCCGAGGCGTCTGATACCCTGGGCGAAGTACGCGATTCCATCGGCGACATGAACACCGCCATCGACAAGACGAGCAGCTCGATTGCTTCGGCCGATGCTGCGCTGGCGGGCCTGCAGGGGCAGGCGCCCTCTCTAACGCAGGCGATCTCCCAGGGCAACGACCTGCTGGGCGAGGCTCGCGCCACGGCGGGCAACTCTATCACCTCGCTCTCCAAGGCACTCTCGGAAGGTAGCCTTGCACTCACCAAGACGTCAGCCTCCGCGAACGCTGCGATTGGCAAGCTAACGGGTACGGTCACATCTACGACCACCCGCATCGACAACTCGCTCGAGTCTCTCCAGGCGACGATCGATCACAATAAGGTCGTTATCGGACACTTGGAGATTCTCGTTAATGACGCGTCGACAGGTTCCGAGGAAATTGACGCGCGCATTGTATCGACCATCGATTCGCTTCGCGAGCAAAACCAGAAGCTGCAGAGCATCAAGGATGGCCTTTCCGCACAGTCGAGCGCCATGGCAAACGACGCTACGGCAATCTCGAACGCGAGCAACGCACTCAACGCGGCAATTCAGACCGGTACGGCTAACCTCGGTCAGGCTCAGACCGATCTGGGTCAGAACGCACTTCCGAAGGCTTCGAGCGCGCTTGATTCCTTTGCCGCCGTTTCGGGCGATTTGACCGGCATTGTGTCGGGTATGACCCCCACGATAGCGAGCGCGCGCGGCACGCTGGCGCAGCTCGACGCCACGCTCAAGCAGGCAAAGACCACGCTATCCCAAACCGACGCCTCCCTTGCCAAGGTTCAGGACAAGCTCGCGACCGCCGCCAATGACATTGCGGCGCTGCGGACCTCTGAGTCTATGGGCGAGTTAGCCGACCTCATGGACGTCGACGTCAATGACGTGGCAGATTTCATGGCATCTCCGGTTGAGCTGACGTCCAAGTCAATCTATCCGGTCAAGAGCTTTGGCTCGGGCATCGCGCCCTTCTACACCAATCTGGCGCTGTGGGTAGGCGGCTATGTGCTCATCGCTATCTATAAACTCGAGGTCGACCGCGAGGGCATCGGTAGCTTTACGGCGCGTCAGGGCTACTTTGGCCGCTGGCTGCTGCTGGTGATCCTGGGCGCGTTCCAGGCCATTATCGTTACGGTGGGCGACCTGGTCATTGGCGTTCAGTGCGTCAATCCGCTGCTCTTTGTACTGGGCGGCATCGCTATTTCGTTCACCTACGTCAACATCATCTATGCGCTGTCCACCACGTTTAAGCATATCGGTAAAGCCATTGGCGTCATCCTCGTCATTGTGCAGATCCCCGGCTCGTCGGGCATGTATCCCATCGAGATGATGCCCGGCTTCTTCCAATGGCTGCATCCGCTGCTGCCCTTCACTTATGGCATCAACCTGCTGCGCGAGACCGTCGGTGGCATGTATTCGTTCAACTACCTGTTCAACCTGTGCATCCTGGGCGTGTTCCTTGCCATCGCGCTCTTTATCGGTCTGCAGCTGCGCCCGTTGCTGCTCAACCTCAATCTGCTCTTTGATAAGCAGCTTTCCACGACGGGCCTCATGATCTGCGAGTCCAACGACCTACCGCGCCAGCGCTATTCGCTGCGCACGGCCATGCGCGTCATGCTCGATTCGGATTCGTACCGTCGCGAGCTGCTCGATCATGCCGTGGCGTTTGAGCATCGCTACCCGTACTACATCAAGGGCGGTTTTGCCGCCGTGGTAGGCGTGCAGGTTCTGCTCTTTGTGCTTTCGACGGTGCTCGATATCGACAATAACGGCAAGATCATCCTGCTCGTTATCTGGATTATCTCGGTCATTGCCATCTGCGGCTGGCTCATCAACATCGAGTACATCCGTGCAAGCCTCAACACACAGATGCGCATCTCGGCGCTTTCGGACGAGGACTTGCGCCGCGAGATGCGCGAGCACACGGCTGCCATCCCTGCCGCCCGTCGCATGTTTGGTCTCAACGCCAGCGAGCGGGGCACCAAGGACAGCGAACAGCCCACGAGCCGTCTGCCGCATATTGGTGCGCATCGTAAGGCTCAAGATGCCGACGGCGCTGACAACGTAAACGGAAACGACGGGGACACCACCTCGCTTGGCAAGCACTCTAAAGGAGGTGAGGCATAAATGAAAAACATCCTGCACCTGTTTAAGCGCGATGTCCAAAACGTGTCTCGCTCCGTGATCGGCATGGTCGTCGTGATGGGCCTGATCATCGTGCCATGTCTCTATGCATGGTTTAACATCGCCGGAAGCTGGGATCCCTACGGCAATACCGGCAACCTTAAGATTGCAGTGGTCAACACCGATGAGGGTTACGAGAGCGATCTGATTCCCGTCGAGGTCAACGTGGGCGAAAACGTAACCGCCACCCTGCGCGGCAACGAGAACTTCGACTGGGTCGTCCTCAACGACCGTGATAAGGCGATTGAGGGCGTTAAGTCGGGCGCGTACTACGCTGCCGTCGTTATCCCTAAAACGTTTAGCGCCGACATGATGACGCTTTTCTCGACCGAGGTGAAGCACGCCGATATCGAGTTCTATGAGAATCAGAAGGCCAACGCCATCGCACAGATCGTGACTGAAAAGGGTTCGAGCGCCGTCCAGAGTCAGGTCAACGAGACCTTTACCAAGACCATCACGACCATCGGCCTTAAGACCGTGTCCAGCCTGCTCGACTATATGAGTACCGACCAGGTGAGCAGCTTTATCGCCAATCTGTCCTCGACGCTGGGCGATTCGGTCGAGGACCTGCAGGACGTTCAGGCGAGTGCGACGTCGCTCGCGGGCATTTTGAGCTCCACGTCCGATTCACTGACATCGGCGGGCGGCATGCTCAAGCAGACGGGCACCGTTGATGAGTCGACGAAGCAGCTGATGGAGCACGCCAAGAGTGGCATCAATGATTCCAAGGAAGCGCTCAAGGCCGCCAACGATGCCGTTGACGCGGCGATTGACGGAAGCGCGGGCTCGTTCGACAACGTGTCCGCCGAGCTTGCGAAGGCATTCGATGCCGCGAATCAGCATGTTTACCTTACGGTGTCTCAGCTCAACGAAGCCGCAGCGGCGCTCAATACGCGTGCTGACGATATCGATGCGATGACCGATCAGCTCCGTAACCTTGCCGACCAGGTGAGTGATGACAAGCTCAAAGACGGTCTCGAGTCCGCTGCGACGTCGCTGGGCAGAATTGCCGTGGAGTACCGCAACAATGCGAAGGACCTGACGGCGACCGCAAAGTCCCTTTCGGACGGCATGGCGGAGGTCAACAACTCGCGTGCCGAGGTCGACCAGGCCATCGCCGATGCCAAGGCGGGTATCTCGGGAGCCAAGTCCGACTACGATTCCACGTTCTCGGTTAAGGCCAAGGAGCTCAAGAAGACCATTTCGGGCGTTCTGGATTCCCTGAACGGTATCTCGGGTGACTTGGATAGCGCCGTGAGCGGTCTGACCGACGCCTCTGGCTCGCTCGCAAAGGGCCTCTCCAAGGCTGCGACGCTGGTCAACAAGGCTTCCGATCAGCTGGGTGAGGCATCGGACAAGATCAGCGCCTTTAAGGACGAGCTCGATGGCGCCCTGATGTCGGACGACCTTGCCACGATCAAGACGATGATTGGCAACGACCCCGAGGGTTTGGCCGTGTCGCTTTCCGGTCCCGTCGCGCTCGATCGCAAGCCGGTCTATCCGATCCGCAACTACGGTTCGGCCATGGCGCCGTTCTACACGATTCTGTCGCTTTGGGTCGGCTCGATCGTGCTGGCAGCCATGATGAAGGTGTCGGTTGACGATGAACTTATCAACGAGCTCATCCCCGTACGCCTGCACGAGATCTATCTGGGCCGTTACCTGTTCTTTGGCGGTTTGGCCCTGCTGCAGGCAACGCTCGTGTGCGCGGGCGACATTCTGTTCTTTGGCATTCAGTGCGACAACCCGCTGCAGTTTGTGCTGGCGGGCTGGGTCGCGAGTCTCGTGTTCTCCAATATCGTCTACACGCTCACCGTGTCGTTTGGCGATATCGGCAAGGCGCTCGCCGTCGTGCTGCTGGTCATGCAGGTCGGCGGTTCGGGCGGCACGTTCCCCATCGAGATGACCGGCCCCGTGTTCCAGGCGATCTATCCGTTCCTGCCGTTCACCCACGGCATCAACGCCATGCATGCCGCCATGGCTGGCGCCTACCATATGGAGTACTGGATTGAGCTGGGTATCTTGGCGAGCTATCTGATTCCGTCGCTGGCACTGGGCGTCGTCTTCCGCCGCCCGGTCATCAAAGCCAACGACTGGATCATCGAAAAGCTGGAGTCGACTAAGTTGATCTAGTTCAGCCAGGTAAACGCCGTCGGAACATCGAGATCTTCCAGTTTGATACTTTATTATGCTGGATTGCGATGCAACACCGGTTGTTGCTACAGTAGCGGGGCGTACCGGGGGTCCGGTGCGCCCCGTTTTATTTGACCATGAGGCGGCACGCGGCCATGCACGTGCGGACACCACGCCCAGACTGAGCGCGAGGATGCCCTATGGCCCAGAATGCCGTTGATGAAATCGAAAACATGCCCGATAGCCCTGTAGCGCGCGAAGACCTGGGTGCCGGCGGCACCTCCCGCGGCGCCGGCGCGCGTTCTCCGTTCTTCTGGAAGGTCTTGCTGCTTTCGGTGGCGGTCATCTGGGGCTATTCCTTTACCACCATGAAAGATGCGCTCGATACCGTTCCGGTGTTCGAGCTGGTCTACGTTCGCTTTCTCCCGGCTTCGCTGGTTATGTTCGCCATCTTCCGTAAACGCATCATCGCACACTTTAATGCTCGCAACCTTATCGTCGGGCTGGGCATGGGTGCGCTCATGTGGGGAGCATACGGACTGCAGACGATTGGCCTGGCACAGACCACGGCAGGCAAGAGTGCATTTTTGACGGGCACGTACTGTATCCTTGTGCCGTTTGCCAGCTATGTCCTGAGCGGCGAAAAGCTCACTCGCTATAACCTGGGTGCGGCACTGCTGTGCCTGGCGGGCATTGGCCTGGTGGCACTCGATAGCGTCGAGTTCAATATCGGCGATGCCATTACGCTGGGCGGCGCGGTCTTCTTCGCCATCCAGATGGCGGTGACCGCCAAGTACGGTCGCAAAATGGACATCAACGTCATCACGTTTTGGATGTTTGTGGGCAATGGCATCCTAAGCCTGGTCTCGTCGCTGCTATTCGAGACCCAGGCGCCTCTGTCCGTGTGGACGCCGAATTTTATCTGTGTGATGGCGTTTCTCTCGGTGGGCTGCACATGCGTGGCTCTGCTCATCCAAAACGTCGGCCTGGCGCATGTCCCGGCTTCGACGGGCTCGCTGCTCCTTTCGATGGAATCGCCTTCGGGCGTGTTGTTTTCGGTGCTGCTGATGGGGGAGGCGCTCACCTCGCGCCTGCTCGCCGGCTTTGTGCTTATCTTCCTGTCGATTATCTTGAGCGAGACTCACTTCGATTTTTTGCGTCGAAAGCCGCGCTCGCAATTGTAAACAACTTGTTGCGCCGCCCTCCTGGGGCGGCGTTTTTTATGACTCGCCTTTAAAGTTGTACCTTGCACTTTACGCTATCAAAGTGCTTACTGCAAAAACGTTACTGGAGGGCATTTATGGCACCAGCTCAGTCCGATCTTCAACTGCAATCAGCGCCCAAGGCCACCGCAGCGGCGCAGGCCGCTATCGGTGACGGTCTCGTTGCAGAAGCTCAGGCTTTTGCAGACGAGCTCGCTGCGTGGCGACACGATTTACACCAGATGCCCGAGCTGGGTAATAGCCTCCCACAGACCTCTGCGTATATTCAAGCGCGCCTGACCGAGATGGAAATCCCATTTGCCACGCTCGTCGATGGTTCCTGTGTCGTGGGCCTTGTCGGCGCCGGCGCCGCCGCGGCCCAGGGCAATGGCGTCTGCACGGACGAACAGGCCGGTACGGTCATCATGCTCCGTGGCGACATGGATGCCCTGCCCGTTGCCGAAGAGTCAGGCGAGCCTTTCGCCTCTACGAACGGCTGCATGCACGCATGTGGACACGATATGCACGCGACGGCGTTGCTTGGAGCGGCGCGCCTGCTCAAGGCCCGCGAGTCTGCGCTTGTCGACGCCAACGCCACGGTTAAGTTGCTGTTCCAGCCGGGCGAGGAAACCTTTGAGGGTGCCCGCGCCGCCATCGCCGACGGTCTGCTGCAGAACCCGCGTCCCCAGGCCGCCTTTGCCATGCATGTCAATAGCCAGTCGCCGCTTGGCCTGGTGCTCTACGGCAGCCCGGCGCTCTCGGGCGTGTACGGTTTTCGCATCACGCTTCAGGGCAAGGGCGGCCATGGCTCGAGCCCCGAGATCTGCATCGACCCCATCACGGCCGGCGTCCATGTGCATCTGGCGCTTCAGGAGCTTATCTCTCGCGAGGTGCCGGCGGCCAAGGAGGTCGCGCTTACCGTTGGCAAGTTCGCCGGCGGTCAGGCCGCAAATGTCATCCCCGACACTTGTGTGCTCGAGGGAACGCTGCGTGGCTTCGACGTCGAGCTCATGGAGCACCTCAAGACCCGCATCGCGGAGGTCGTCAAAGGCGTTGCCGCGACCTATCGTACGCCGGCGACTATCGAGACACTCTCGGATGTTCCCCCGCTCGTACTCGACGACGGCATGACGCAGGCGTCGCTTGGCTACGTGGGCGCGGTGCTGCCCAAGTCCGCCTTCCTGCCGCTGTTCCACGCCATGGCGAGCGAGGACTTCGCGTTGATCTCGAGCGAGATCCCGAGCGCGTACTTTACCGTGGGCGCTGCTGTGACTGATACGGACGAGCATTTTGCTCAGCATCATCCCAAGGCACGTTTTAGCGATGCCGAGCTTCCCCTTGGCGCCGCGGCTTATGCCGCCGTCGCTTTGGGCTACATCGCCGACCACCGGTAGCACCCAATCTTGCTACTCGTTTGCTTAAAAAGGAACAGTATGTCTCAGCAACGTAAGTTCTTCCCCGGCTGGCTCGTGGTGGCCTCCGGCTTTGTGATCATGGCCACGTGCTACACCATTTTCGTCAACTGCATGAGCCTGTTCCAGCCGCTCATCGTCAGCGACTTGGGGATATCTCTTGCGCAGTACAACATCTCCAATGCGATCTCCACGGTGGTGAGCGTTATCGGATCGCTTGTCATTGGCCATGTTGCCGACAAGGTTAGTGGTCGTATTTTGGGTTCGCTTACCGTCATCGCCACCTCGGCGGTGCTCGTGGGCATGAGCTTTGTCGGTGAGCTGTGGCAGGTCTACGTGCTCTTTGCCGTCTCGGGCTGCTTCGCCGTCGCATCGACCCGTCTGCTTATTAGCCTGGTGACCGCTAATTGGTTTACCGCCAAGCGCGGTCTTGCCATCTCCATCGCGCTTTCGGGCTCGGGCTTTGGCGGTGCCATCCTTTCGCCGATTGTGAGTTCACTTATCGTGAGCGTGGGTTGGCGCTCCGCCTTTCTGGTGCTTGCCGCCGTCTGCATGGTGGCGGCGCTGCCCATCACGGCGTATTCCTTCCGCACCAAACCTTCCGAGATTGGCCTGAAGCCGCTCGGCGAGAACCCGGGCGATCCGTCCGTCTCGACGGCTGGCGACAAGGACGAGCGCACGGCGCCCGAGGTTAACGTTGGCTGGTCTCGCATCAAGAAGAGCCCGGCGTTTTGGCTGCTCGTCGTCGCCTTTCTCTTTATGGGCCTCGTTAACGGCGCCATTTTGCCCAACCAGGTCACCAACATGACGAGCGTTACCGTCAACGGTGCCAAGATCGTCACGGGTGGCCACGACCCCATGTGGGCCGGTACGGTTCTTTCGGCCTACATGGTCACCGTCGTTATCGCCAAGATTTCGCTCGGCGCCATTTACGACCGTTTTGGCCTGCGCTTTGGCAATGTGCTGGGTTCTGTCGCGTGCATCATCGCCTGCGCCGCCCTGTGCTTTCCCGCAACCGACCTTGGCCCCATTGTGGCTGCCATTAGCTTTGGAATCGGAACGTGCATGGGCACCATCACGCCTACCATTGCCGCGTCCAAGCAGTTTGGCATGGCCGACCTGGGCAAGGTAACGGGCACCATCACCTCGCTCGAGATGGTTGGCGGCACGGTGGGCGCCATCGTCTCGGGAATACTGTTCGATGCCACGGGCTCCTTTACGAGCACATGGATCGTGTGCCTGGCGTGCTCGGTGGCAATGCTGGTGTTCCTGCTGGCGTCTGAGCCCATCGCGGCTAAGCTGCGCGCGAGCGTGGCGGGGGAGTAGGGACGACGTCGCTCGTAGCTCTTTGCCCCGTTTTGTCCGTGGCTGCCTTGGAAGCCGAATGGATGCTCGTACCGTCATTCGGTTTCCCATGCAGCCACGGGCTCAAGAGATGACCCGAAGTCTTTCCGTCCAACGGATTTTGTGATCCGAAGAGGCGGAAGGATTGCAGATTGCACACCGCGGCGGTGCATCTGGCCGAACGAGTCCCCATACCCTCGTTCGGTCAGATGCACCGCCGCTGTTTGTGTTTGTGCCGTATAATGACCACTACCTATGACGCGATACAAAAGAAAGGTGTTTGCCCATGCAGGCACAGAAGGCGGAGGGAACCCGCGACCTTATCGGCGCTGAGATGCGCGCCTGGCAAAAGATGCAGCAGATTGCTGCCGGCGTGTTCGAGCCGTTTGGCTTTAAGCCCATCGAGACGCCCGCCATCGAGCAGGTGGACGTGTTTGTCCACGGCATCGGCCAGTCGACCGACGTCGTGCGCAAGGAGATGTTCCGCGTGTTTAGCGGCGCCAACCTGGAGCGCGTCTTTACCGAGGGCACCGATACCAAGCTCAAGCCCAAGCAGCGCCTGGCGCTTCGTCCCGAGGGCACGGCTGGCGTGGTGCGCGCCGTCGTGGAGAACAACTTGGTGCCCCAGGGCTCCACGCCGTTTAAGGCTTACTACGCCGAGGCCATGTTCCGTGGCGAGCGTCCCCAGAAGGGCCGCTTGCGCCAGTTCCATCAGGTGGGCATCGAGTGGCTCGGCGCTCCCGATCCGGCGGCAGACGCCGAGTGCATCATTATGCTCATGGAGTTTTACAAGCGCCTGGGCTTCGATCTGTCCAAGCTCCGTCTGCTCATTAACTCGATGGGCGATGCCCAATGCCGTCCGGCCTATCGCGAGCAGGTTAAGCAGTTCATTCTCGACCACGCCGATGAGATGTGCGACGAGTGCCGCGAGCGCGCCGAGCTTAACCCGCTGCGCGCCTTCGACTGCAAGAACGACCACTGCCGCGAGATCATGGCCGACGCCCCGCTGATGGGCGACAACCTGTGCGATGAGTGCCGCGAG
Organism: uncultured bacterium; assembly: GCA_905214435.1. GTDB lineage: Bacteria > Actinomycetota > Coriobacteriia > Coriobacteriales > Coriobacteriaceae > Collinsella. The sequence goes on along the minus strand of CAJMMA010000005.1, from coordinate 11,751 downwards.
CACTACGAGCAGGTCAAGCGCTATCTGGACGTCGCCGGTATCGAGTACGTCGAGGATCCCACCCTGGTGCGCGGCCTGGACTACTACACCCGTACCGTCTTTGAGGTCGAGGCCCCTGGCGCCGGCGTCGGCTCCATCGGTGGCGGCGGCCGCTACGATGGCCTGGTCGAGCTCGAGGGCGGCAAGCCCACGGCCGGCGTCGGCTTCGCCGTCGGTTTTGAGCGCGCCCTGCTGGCCCTGCAGGCCTTTGGCAGCGACCTGGGCGCCGAGGAGACCCCGTGTGTCTACGTCGCCAATGCCGGCAAGGAGTTGCGCCAGAACGTCTTTGCCATTACGCAGGAGCTTCGCGCCGCAGGTATCGTGACCGAGGCAGACTATCAGGGTCGTTCGCTTAAGGCTCAGTTTAAGCAGGCCGACAAGGTGGGCGCTAAGCTCATTTTGGTCTTGGGCGGCGACGAGCTTGCCGCCGGCAAGGTCAAGGTGCGCGACATGGAGAGCCATGACGAGGCCCTCGTCGATCTGGCCAACGTGGTCGAGGCGGTTCGTGAGCGCCTGTAGCGCATGATTTTTGAGCTGTGGACTCACTAAAGCGCTCAGCTCATTGAGAGCGATTGTTACGGGGGTGTTTCGCATTTATGCGGAATGCCCCCGTTTGCATATGCCGCCCACCGAGAAATACGACCATTTGGGGCAAAAAGCCTTGCAATGCAGAAAATACTTTTGTGTGGTAAAGCGCAATCAGCGTCGAAAGTTTTTGCCGAGTGCCTATAATAAATACCGCATGTTACGTGCATAGAAGGAGGAATGGGAGGAAACGTGGCTGAGAACCTAAGCAACCAGTCTGTACCCGAAGCCGCGGCGCGCGTCGCTGCCGTGGTCAACCGCCTCGTTAACCGAATCGGCTCGAATGCCGAATCCAAGGAGCGTCTCGCCGAGATCGAGATCCCCGAGGAGCTGCGCGACAATCTGGCGCTGTTCTTGCGCCTGGAGCGCCGTGTGCTTAGCGAGTATGATCCCGAGATCGCGGACCTGTTCGACAAGATTTTGACAGCCGAGATTGTGGCCAATGCCGGAAACCCCGGCACCCGTGCTGCCGACGAGTCCGTCGACGAGCAGGGCGTGCCCACTGCCGACGAGCCCACCGCCGTGGCGTTTCGCGAGGTCGTTGATCTGATCGACAGTCTGCCGCTCGATAAGCAGCAGGTTATCGTCCGCGCCTTTACGAGCTTCTTCCATCTGGCAAACCTGTCGGAGGAGAACTACCGCGTGGCGCAGCTGCGCGAGCGCGAGGCAGGTGCGTCGACCGATACCGAGGTCGATCCCGCCAACGAACTCACCGTCGCCTATCACCAGTTGGTAAACGAGATGGGTGTCGAGGGCGCCAACGAGCTGCTCGACAAGCTCGAGTTCCACCCTGTCTTTACCGCACATCCCACCGAGGCCCGTCGTAAGGCCGTCGAGGGCAAGATTCGCCGTATCTCCAACCTGCTGGAGGAGCGTCCGCGCCTGGGCGGCTCCGACCTGGTGGAGAACGAGCGCCATATGCTGCAGGAGATCGACGCTCTGGTGCGTACGAGCCCCATCGCGCTCAAGAAGCCCACGCCGGTCGAAGAAGCCGATACCATCATCGACATCTTCGATAACACGCTGTTCGACGTCATTCCCGTTATCTATCGTCGTTTTGATGACTGGGTGCTGGGCGACAAGGCCGGCACCGTGCCGCCGCTGTGCCCGGCGTTCTTCCACCCCGGCAGCTGGATCGGTTCCGACCGCGACGGCAACCCCAATGTCACCGCCAAGGTGAGCCGCGAGGTTGCTGCCAAGTACTTCACCCATATGGTGCTCAAGCTCGAGGACAAGTGCCGCCGCATCGGCCGTAACCTGACGCTTGAGGCCACCTACAGCAAGCCGTCTGCCGAACTCATCAACCTGTGGAACCATCAGGTCGAGATGAGCACTCAGTACACCGCACGTGCTGAACTGATCTCCGAGCACGAGCCGCATCGCGCCGTTATGCTCGTCATGGCCGACCGTCTGAACGCCACCGTCCGTCGCATCACCGATACCATGTACCACAGCGCCGATGAGTTCCTGGATGACCTGCGCGTCGTCCAGCGCTCCCTGGCCGCCTGCGGTGCCGTCCGTGCCGCCTACGGCCCGGTCCAGACCATCATCTGGCAGGTCGAGTCCTTCGGCTTCCACATGGTCGAGATGGAGTTCCGTCAGCACTCCGTGGTGCACGCCCGCGCCCTCAAGGATATCCACGAGAACGGTATCCATGGCGACCTGCAGCCCATGACGCGCGAGGTTATCGACACCTTCCGTGCCATCGGTTCCATCCAAAAGCGCTACGGCAAGAAGATGGCGCACCGCTACATCATCTCGTTCACCAAGAGCGCCCAGCATGTGGCCGACGTCTTTGAGCTGGCCCACCTGTCCTTTGCACACGAGGAGGATGTCCCCGAGCTCGACGTGATCCCGCTGTTCGAGCAGCTCGAGGACCTCGAGGGCTGCGTCGACGTGCTCGACCAGATGCTTACGCTGCCCGTGGTGCAAAAGCGCCTTGCCCAGACCAACCGCCGCATGGAGGTCATGCTGGGCTATTCCGACTCCTCCAAGGATGCCGGTCCTACCACGGCCATGCTCGCGCTGCACTCCGCGCAGGAGCGCATTGCCAAGTGGGCCGAGAAGAACGATATCGACCTGGTGCTCATGCACGGTCGCGGCGGTGCCGTGGGCCGTGGCGGCGGTCCGGCCAACAAGGCCGTGCTGGCGCAGCCCAAGGGTTCGGTCAACTGCTTCTTTAAGCTCACCGAGCAGGGCGAGGTCATCTTTGCCCGTTACGGCAACCGCACGCTGGCTCAGCGCCATGTTGAGTCCGTTGCCGCCGCAACGCTTTTGCAGTCGGCCCCGAGTGTCGAGAAGACCAACACCGAGACCACGCAGAAGTTCTGGGATATGGCCGAGAAGCTTAACGCCGCAAGCCACGAGCGCTATCTGGACCTGCTCAACACCGAGGACTTTACACCGTGGTTCTCGACCGTGACGCCGCTGACCGAGGTCGGGCTGCTGCCGATCGGCTCGCGCCCGGCCAAGCGCGGCCTGGGTGCCAAGTCGCTCGACGACCTGCGTACCATTCCGTGGATCTTCAGCTGGAGCCAGGCGCGCATCAATCTGGCCGCTTGGTACGGCCTGGGTACCGCCTGCGAGCAGTTTGGCGATCTGGACCAGCTTAAGGCTGCCTACCAGGAGTGGCCGTTCTTCCGCACCTTTATCGACAACATCGAGATGTCGATCGCCAAGACTGACCAGCGCATCGCCAAGATGTATCTGCACCTGGGCGACCGCCAGGATCTGTCCGAGAAGGTCTTCACCGAGATGCAGCTCACCCGTAAGTGGGTCCTTGCCATCGTCGGTGACGAGTGGCCGCTGCAGCGCCGCCGCGTGCTCGGCTGCGCCGTCCGCGTGCGTAACCCCTACGTCGACGCCCTGTCCATCGCCCAGGTCCGCGCCCTTCGCGAGGTGCGCATGAACCAGGACGAGATGGCGGAGGAGAAGAAGGCCGAGTACATGAGCCTGATTCTATCGACTGTGACCGGCGTCTCGGCAGGATTGCAGAACACGGGGTAATCGATAGCCCTGTAGTCGTCCGGGCCCGCCATCAGCTTACTTTTAAGCACGTCCTCGGACATGCAAGAAGCCCTCGCTGCGCACTTCGTGCGGCGAGGGTTTCTTGCGTCCTGCGGAGTGTGCTTAAAAGTAAGCTGATGGCGGGCCCTGCGATGTCCGGTCTTCGGCGGATTACTGCTGAGGAAAAGATAGCGCGCTTCGCGCACTCTGATGGGGCTTCGTGCTGCGGAATGCATTCAGAGGGAAACCCATCGGGCCCCTTCGTCCTCGGTCTTCGGGGATTAAAGCTGAGGAGAAGAATTGTGCGCTTCGCGCCTCGCGTCTTATCGATTGGGATTGAGATGCATTTGGCGCTTCTCGCCTTACGACTGTTCCGGCCGCGGTCCTTTTTGGGATCGCGGCCGTTTTGTTGTGGGTCAAATATGAACGTTGTGTTAATGAGTCGGTAGACGGTGGTGTTTTTCGGTGAGCGGCGTATCCTTCCAACGGTTTATCTAGTGTGTCAGTTGAAAGGAAGAGGGCGCTCGTCATTGTTTGAATGTGAACTGCCGTTTGACCACAAGACGTTGCATCTGGAACTCGAGGATAAGAACTTCGCGGGTGTGATGGAAGGTCATCAAAACGAGTTTAAGACCACGAAATCGCAGGAAGAGCTGGTGGAGGAGTCGCTTGCCAACCCTTACGGCTCACCTTCGCTCGAGGAGCTTTGTGCTGGCAAGAAGGATATTGTCATCATTAGCTCCGATCATACGCGTCCCGTTCCCTCGCGTGTGACGATGCCTATTCTGCTGCATCACATCCATTCCGCTGCGCCTGAGGCGCGCGTTCGCATTCTGGTTGCTACGGGTATGCATCGTCCGTCGACGCACGAGGAGCTCGTCAACAAGTACGGCGAGGAGATCGTTGCCAACGAAGAAATCGTTATGCACGTCGCGACTGACGACAGCATGATGAAAAAGATCGGCACCCTGCCTTCTGGTGGCGAGTGCATCATCAACAAGATTGCGGCCGATTGCGATCTGCTGCTTGCCGAGGGCTTTATTGAGCCGCACTTCTTTGCCGGTTTCTCTGGTAGCCGCAAGTCCGTCCTGCCTGGCATCGCCAGCTACAAGACCATCATGTACAACCACAACGGTCAGTTTGTGAACGATTCCCACTCGCGTGCCGGCAACCTGTGCCACAACCACGTGAGCGAGGACATGTTTGCCGCCGCCGAGATGGCTCACCTTGCCTTTGTGCTCAACGTGGTGCTCAACGGCAAGCACGAGGTCATTGGCTCCTTTGCCGGCGACATCCACAAGGCGCACGAGGCTGGCTGCGAGTTCGTGAAGAGCCTTGCCGGCGTTGAGCCCGTCGAGTGCGAGATCGCCATTACCACTAACGGCGGCTACCCCCTCGATCAGAACATCTATCAGGCTGTGAAGGGCATGTGCGCTGCCGAGGCCACGCTTCCCGAGGGCGGCGTGATCATCGACGTCGCCGGTTGTGCCGACGGTCACGGCGGCGAGGGCTTCTATCACAACATCGCCGACAACGATCCGGCAGAGTTTGAGCGCGCCTGCATCGATCGTCCTAAGGACGAGACCCTGCCCGATCAGTGGACGAGCCAGATCTTTGCCCGCATCCTGGCGCATCACCCTGTGATCATGGTCACCGACCTGTGCGATCACCAGATGCTCAAGGATATGCACATGACGCCGGTCAACACTATCGAGGAAGCGCTCAAGCTCGCCTTTGAGATGAAGGGTGCCGATGCCAAGGTCGCCGTCATCCCCGATGGCCTGGGTGTTGTTGTCGCACAGCACTAGTGCGCGGCTTAAACGAATCGTTTATAACCGACAAGAAAGATAAGGTTTTATGCTTACCAAACTCCTCTGCGAATTCGGCGCAACGGCCCTCATGATCGTCTTTGGCGTGGGTGTTCACTGCGATACCGTGCTCAAGGGCACCAAGTATCAGGGCTCCGGCCATATGTTTGCCATCACCACCTGGTCCTTTGGCATCTCGGTCTGCCTGTTTGTCTTTGGTGGCGCTGTGTGCATGAACCCCGCCATGGTGCTTGCCCAGTGCATCGTCGGCCTGGTGCCGTGGGGCAACTGCATCCCCTTCATGCTTGCCGATATGCTCGGCGGCTTTGTGGGTGCCGTGATCGCTTGGTTTATGTATGCCGATGAGTTCAAGGCTTCCGAGGACGTCGTCGACCCCATTGCCCAGCGCAACATCTTCTCGACCAACCCCACCACCGAGGGCACGAACTATGCTCGTAACTTCTTCTGCGAGGCTATCTGCACCTTCGTGTTCATCAGCGCCATCCTTGCTGCCGCTAGCCGCGCCGGCGAGAACGTTCTGATGCTCGCAATCTGCGTCGGCCTGATCGTTTGGGCCGTTGGCATGGGCATGGGCGGCATCACCGGCTTCGCCATGAACCAGGCTCGTGACCTTGGTCCTCGCATGGCCTATCAGGTGCTGCCGATCAAGAACAAGGCCGACAACAACTGGAAGTACGGCCTGCTTGTTCCTGGCATCGCTCCGTTTGTCGGTGCTATTGTGGCCGCGCTGTTTGTGCATGGTTTCTTGGGCATGTTCTAGTCGAAGGCTACATAGTTGTCCGCTGGCCGCATGGGGTAACTTCCCAGCGCGTCCTCGGACATGCAAAAAGGCTCGCTGCGCACTTCGTGCGGCGAGCCTTTTTGCGTCCTGCGGAATGCGCTGGGAAGTTACCCCATGCGGCCAGCTGCGGGATCTTTGCTGCGCTCGAGCAAGCAACCCAACATATATCTGAATTTGGATGGGAGGGGCTTGTTGCTGATAGGGGCGTTGAGCTGTTGTTGACACTTTGGGATGCGTGGCGCCCTAGGTTGGGGTGATGCTTTGGGATGAGCTTCTTACTTAGCTGAAGAGGGGCTGTATGGCTGAGAGGTAGTCTTTGGCTACGTCCTCTTTTGGGGCTTGGAAGTTGTGCCAGGCCCACCATTGGACCATTCCTACGAAGCTTGAGGCTATGTGGTGTAGTAGGAAGCTTCGGTCCATGGTGGCGGCGGGGCCGTTTGGGTCGGTGGGGACGGTTTCGGCTGCTCGTGACATGATGGTCTTGCGTAAGCAGTCGGCGAAGACGCGTGAGCCGGCGCCGGCTACGAGGGCGCGTACACCCTGACGGCGCTCCCAGAGGTTGTTGAGGATATGTTCGACCTGTACGAGCGGGTCATCGAGGGGCGTACCGTCATCATCGAGGGCGTGGGTGCAGATGTCGCTCACGAGTTCGGACAGTAGGTCATCTTTGCTCTTGAAGAGGCCGTAGAATGTCGCGCGGCCTACGTGAGCGCGCGCGATGATGTCGCCGACGGTGATCTTGCCGTAGTCCTCCTCGCGCAGGAGCTCGGAAAACGCCGTGACAATAGCGGCGCGGCTTTTTGCCTTGCGGGCATCCATGGCTATGCATCCACGTGAACGAGCAGGCAGCGGAGCGTGCCGGAGCAGCCCTCGTAAGGGCGCTTGCCGGCGCCGTAGCCGACGGCCTCGATGCGGTAACGGACCGGAAGGTGCTCGGACGTGCGTAGCGCGGCGACGATGGCGGCACCCGTGGGCGTCACGAGCTCGCCGGCGACCGGTGCCGGCGTGAGAGCGATATTGCCTGCCTGGCACAGGTTGACGACGGCGGGGACGGGAATGGGCATGAGACCGTGGGCACAGCGGATGGTACCGTGACCCTCAGAGAGCGACTCGACCACGATGTCCTCAATACCCAGGTCATCGAGGCAGATGGCGACAGAGCAGACGTCGACGATGGAGTCGACGGCGCCCACCTCGTGGAACATGACGGTCTCGGGCGTTTTGCCGTGGGCCTTGGCCTCGGCGGCGGCGAGCGCGGTAAAGATGGCGAGCGCGCGACGCTTGGCGCCATCGCTTAGCTGCGAGCCATCGATGATGGCGGTGACGTCCGCCAAAGAACGGTGGTGATGGTGGTGGGCGTGATGGTGACCCTCGTGGCCATGACCGTGGGCCTCATGGTCATGCTCGTGGCAGTGCTCGTGTTCATGCTCGCCATGATCATGATGGTGGTGCTCATGCTCGTGCGTGTGCTCGGCAGGCGCTTCGTTGCCGTAGAGCCAGGCCATGTCGTGGTCGTGGTTCTCGAGCTCCTCTGCCAGCTGAACGTCAAAGTCGCAGGCGTCGATGCCATGCTTGTTTGCGCGTGTAACGGCAATCTCAAAGCCGTCGACCGGCAGCGTGGCGAGCTGCTCGCGCAGATGCTTCTCGCTGGCGCCCAGGTCGAGCAGGGCCGCGACGGTCATATCGCCGCTGATGCCCGAGGTGCCGTCGATGATAAGCGTGTGGTGATGGTTGGACATGAAATGCTCCTTAGCGGGCGCAGGACGTGCCGGCGCTCAGATGATTGATAAGACTTGCCTGGTAGGCGGCACCAAAGCCGTTATCGATATTGACGACCGAAACGCCGCTGGCGCAGGAGTTGAGCATGGCGAGCAGCGCGGCAACGCCGCCAAAGTTCGCGCCATAGCCCACGCTGGTGGGGACGGCGATGACCGGACAGCTCACAAGGCCTCCGATGACGCTCGCCAGGGCGCCTTCCATGCCGGCGATGGCGATGACCACCTGCGCCTGGGCAAGTTCCTCAGCATGAGCGAGCAGGCGGTGCAGGCCGGCGACACCCACGTCGTAGAGGCGATCGACCTCGTTGCCGTAGAACTCGGCCGTCAACGCGGCTTCCTCGGCGACAGGTAGGTCGCTCGTACCGGCGCAGGCGACAACGATGCGTCCGTTGCCGGTGGGGGAGGGCTTGCCGCCCACGAGGGCGAGCTGTGCGTCCGGGACATATCCCAGGTCGATGTCGTTGTCGAGAAGCTCAGCGGTGCGCGCGGCTTTTTCGGCATCCAAGCGCGTGACCAGGATACGCTCCTGGCCGGCATCGAGTAATGCTTTGATAATGGTGGCAATCTGCTCGGCGGTTTTGCCGGCACCGTAGACAACCTCGCCGGCTCCCTGGCGCACCCCGCGCGAAAGATCGAGCTGCGCAAAGCCCAAATCGGCGGTCGGAGCCGTCTGGATGCGCGTGAGGGCGTCGGCAGGGGTGACTGCTCCGCCGGCAACATCGCTCAGCAATTGCTCAAGATCTCGCTTATCCATATATGTTCCCTTCGACGGCGCAAAGTCTAGCACTCAAAGGGTATGTTTCCGAACACTAGGACAAAATTGTTCGGAAACTATAGGACAGACTGAATCAATTGTTAGACGGATTGGCTAGTCGCGCAGGATGATGTCCATGGCGAGCATCAGATTGCGCTCGTCGATGGCAAACGGGGCGGCCTCGCGCGTCTTGGGCTTGGCACAAAACGCGATGCCCGTGCCCGCGGCCTGAATCATGGGGATGTCGTTGGCACCGTCGCCAATCGCGACGGTGTGGGCCATATCGACGCCGCACTCAACTGCCCAGTCCAGCAGCTGGATGAGCTTGGACTCCTTGGTCACAATGTCGGCAGCCAACTTACCGGTGAGCTTGCCGTCCACGACCTCCAGACGATTGGCCAGGCAGAAGTCGATACCCGCGGCAGCCACGATCTTGTCAGCGACCTCGTGGAAACCGCCGCTCACCACGCCGACCTTCCAGCCCTTGCTGTGCGCCGAGCGCACAAGCTCCAACGCGCCGGGGGTAAATGTCACGCGCTCAAAGGTGCGCTCGAACACGCTCTCGTCCAGGCCGGCGAGCAGCCCCACGCGCTCCTCGAGCGCCTGCTTAAAGTCGAGCTCGCCGCGCATGGCGCGTTCGGTGATCTGTGCCACCTGCTCGCCCACGCCGGCCTCTTCGCCCAACAGGTCGATGACCTCCTGGTTGATGAGCGTGGAGTCGATATCCATAACGATGAGGCGTGCAGTCATGGCGGGCCTTTCCGAGTGCTGTTTTATTGGGGCATATTGTCGCACGTGACGAGCGCGGGCGGGTGCCGCGGCGCGTCAATTGTTTCGTCTCCGTCAAGTCTTTGGGCAGGAGCCACTTTTTCGCGGCACATCGACGCGAGTGCGATAAGATAGAACGCCATGTCTGGCTGCGCGGTTTACGCAGGCTGGGCAAATCTGTACGACGCCGCCCGGAACGACACGGGGCGGCACAGATCCATAAAGGAGGATCACTGGTATGAGCCAGACCCGTCCCATCGATGAGCATTCCATGCACACCCGTACCTGCGGCGAGCTTCGCTTCGAGAACGTGGGCGAAGAGGTCACCCTCACCGGTTGGGTGAGCCGTCGCCGCGACCACGGCGGCCTTATCTTCTGCGACCTTCGCGACCGCGAGGGCATCACGCAGCTCACCTTCGACCCCGAGCACTCCGACGGCGATGCCTTTAAGATCGCCGAGACCATGCGTCCCGAGTGGCCCATCAAGATTCACGGCGTCGTGCGCGCCCGTGGCGAGGAGACCACCAACACCAAGCTCGCGACCGGCGAGATCGAGGTCCTGACCGACCACGCCGAGGTGCTCAACACGTCCGTCACCCCGCCGTTCCAAATCGAGGACGGCATCGAGACCAGCGAGGACACCCGCCTGCGCTATCGCTATCTGGACCTTCGTCGTCCCGAGATGATGGCCAACCTCAAGCTGCGCTCCGACTTTACCTTTGCCATTCGCGAGGCGTTGCACAACCGTGAGTTCATGGAGGTCGAGACGCCCTCCCTGTTCAAGTCTACGCCCGAGGGCGCCCGCGACTTCATCGTCCCCAGCCGCATCCAGCCGGGCAACTTCTACGCCCTGCCGCAGTCCCCGCAGCTCCTGAAGCAGCTGCTTATGGTCGGTGGCGTCGAGCGCTACTACCAGGTTGCCAAGTGCTTCCGCGACGAGGACTTGCGTGCCGACCGTCAGCCCGAGTTCACCCAGGTCGATATTGAGATGTCCTTCGTGGACCAGAATGACGTCATGAGCGCGCTCGAAGAGGTCCTGGCCGACGCCTTTGGCCGCATGGGTGTCGAGATGCCCACGCCGCTGCGTCGCATGAACTACTGGGAGGCCATGGACACCTATGGCTCCGACAAGCCCGATACCCGCTATGGCATGCACTTGGTCGACCTGACCGACATCTTCGCCAACTCCAAGTTCAAGGTCTTTGCGACTGCCGCAAACGAGGAGGGCTCTGTCGTCAAGGCTATCAACGCCAAGGGCGCCGGTGCCTGGGCACGTGCCAAGATCGATAAGCTCGCCGGCGTGGCCTCCACGTTTGGTGCCAAGGGCCTGGCCTGGATCGCCTTCCGCGAGGACGGCTCCATCAACAGCCCCATCGTCAAGTTCTTCTCGGACGAGGAGATGGCCGCTCTGCGCGAGCGCATGGACGTCGAGCCCGGCGACCTTGTGATGTTCGCCGCCGGCCCGCGCCTGCTCTCCGACGAGATCCTGGGCGGCATGCGTTCCCACATGGCCAACGCGCTCGAGATCAAGCGCGAGGGCCACGACTTCCTGTGGGTCGTCAACTTCCCGCTGTTCCACTGGGATGAGGACCGCAAGGCCTACGCTGCCGAGCACCAGCCCTTCACCCTGCCGACCGAGACCGACATCGCCAAGATCGAGGCCGACCCGCTGGCAGCCGGTTCGTGCACCTACGACTTTGTCATGGACGGCTTTGAGGCCGGCGGCGGCGGTATGCGTATCCACAACGCCGAGATGCAGATGTCCATGCTCAAGCTCCTGGGCTTTACCGAGGAGCGTGCCGAGTCTCAGTTCGGCTTCCTCATGGAGGCCCTCAAGTTTGGTGCGCCCCCGATGGGCGGTTTCGCTCTGGGCCTGGACCGCGTGTGCATGCTGCTCACCGGTTCCGACTCCATCCGCGACGTCATGGCGTTCCCCAAGACGGCCAGCGGCTCCGACCTCATGTCGGGCGCTCCGAGTGCCGTTAGCGGCGCCCAGCTCAAGGACGTCAGCCTGCGCTTGATGTAGGCGAGCGGCCACAAATTGCTTGCAACGAGGGAAGGACGCGTGCCTTCCCTCGTTTTTTGTGGGACGGGGGTGCGCCGGTAACGTACAATAACTACCACGTGGCCGGGTTTGCCGGCCGAATGTGCGACGTCGTGGGAGGGGACATGGTCGAGTTTACAAAGACGATTAAAGATCCGTTGGGATTG
>CAJMMA010000004.1 GCA_905214435.1 uncultured bacterium | reverse complement strand
TCAAGCACCCGAGCGACGTGGTGCGCGTCGGCGACACGGTCAAGGTGTGGGTCGAGAAGGTCGATCGCGACCGCAAGAAGATCTCCCTCACCATGGTGCAAGGAAAGTAAACCGCCAAAGCGGATATCCCCTCTTCGCGGCAAGTGTCGCAAAGAGGGCGGGCGTTCCCCGCGCTCTTTGCCCCTTCGGCAAAGTGGGGTATACTGTCCGCAGTGTGAAAAGCCTTCGGGCTTTTAGCGGCTGCGGGTACCTGTACCTACAGCCGCATTTTTCGTTTTGGAGGAACGATCATGAAGGAGCGCCCGCTCATCCCGGCAGAACAACAGGTCGCCCACCTCGCAGAGCGGGGCGTCCGCTTCGACATAATGAGCCCCAAGGATGCAGTCGCGTTCCTCCGCGACAAGAACTTCTTCTTCAAGGTCAAGGCGTTTGCGAAGTGCTTCTCAACGTATCGTAGCCCCGCGTCGGAGGGCTACGGACGCTACGTCAACCTAGACTTCGCCTACCTCACCGAGCTCACCAGACTCGACCACCACCTCCGCGAGCACATCCTCTCGATGACGCTTGACATCGAGCACTACATGAAGGTCCATCTAAACCGGACGATGATGGACGACGGCGCCGACGGGAAGGAGGTCCTCGACCTCCTTTTCGCCCACGAAAGGCTGCGTAAGGAGAGGATGCTGGAGGAGCGGTTCGATCCAAGCGGGTCAGAAGCCACCGTCGAGAGGATGAAGGCCATCGCCGACCGGCTAGATGGGGTGGGCGGCAGCGATCGGGTGATGCTCTTCCTCGAGATGCTCCACATCGCCGAGGATCAGACTTTGGGGATAGACCCGGAGCACCTCGAGCGCAGCGTCTCGTACCTCGGAGACTCGAACTACACCCGGGACCTCGCGAATAAGTACGGCAGACGCGAGGACATGTACGTCTGGAACTACCTGGAACTCGTCTCCTTCGGGGGAATCATCGCGCTTTACAAGTTCTACTTCTACGACCTCAGGAGGGAACGCAGCCAGGAGGCCGAATCCGTCAAGCAGCTCCTGTTCCCCGTGAAGGCCCTGCGCAACGCGGCCGCTCATAACGGCAACGTTCTGAACACGATCGGGCAGCGTCTACAGAAGCCCGTCGGCTCCATCGCGACGGCCGCGCGGGAGGAGCTCGGAATCGACCAGGAGCTCGTCGCCCTTACGAAGCGCTTCCCCGTCATCCACGACTTCACCGCACTCGTGCTCTGCTTCGATAGAATTGTCAGCGATGCGGACGCGAGGTCGGAAAAGGCGGCAGGCCTGCGCACCCTGCGCGAGCGCTTCCTTGAGCACGCCGACTATTTCGAAAAGCAGATCGAGCTTGACCGAGGAATCAGGATGCTGGGGGAAGTCATGCGCTCGGGAGCCGATGTCATCTCTTCGAGCTCCCTATAGCTCTTCAGCCCCCTAATAGCCCCTTACCATTTGGGCCCCGCTCGAACAGAGTAGGTTCGAGTAGGTTCGAGCAACTCAGCAGCAATCCGACTACCCGCTGCATGAAAACCGCAGCTCAGACGCATGACATGCCGTCCCATGAAGCAGCGGGTTCGGGTAAGAGTACGTCCGAGTGGTCAGAGTAGGGCCCGACTTCCCCCTCTTGGCGACGTGCAAAATCGCGAATATTCAGCATCTCTCGATAGCCCCGCGGTGCCTCAGAGAGCCATAAAAGCAAAAACGGCCCCCGTTTTAGCGTCAATTAGAGCCAAAACGGGGGCCGTTCCGTGCTTCAACCAGCTGGTAAAAGCCTTTACCGTGCTGAATATTCGCGATTTTGCACGTCGCCGCAGGGGGTACCCTTGCTTACGGCAGGATATGGAAGCCCAGAGCGGCGATATCCTTGGCAAATCCGCGCACGGTATCGAGCGAGACCTCGTACGGGTCACGTCCGATGTTCTTGCGCTTGGCCAGGATACTGTTGGGCACCGTGATGATCTGGCAACCGCAGGCCTCGGCCTGGTAAATGTTGATGAGCTCGCGCGTGGACGCCCACAGGACCTCGCAGTTTGGCTTGGCGGCGGCCTTCTTGACCGACTCCGTCATAAACGGAATGGGATCGACGCCGGTGTCGGCGATACGGCCGGCAAAGAGCGAGATGATGGACGGCGTCTCGGCGTCAACGGCCTCGACCATCTCGTCGACCTGCGCGGGCGTGAAGATGGTGGTGACGTTGACCTTAATGCCGTCGGCGGAAAGCTTGCGCACCAGCTCGGCGGTGGACTCGCCCTTAGTGGTCACGCACGGAATCTTGACGTAGACGTTCTCGGCCCAGGTAGCGATCTCGCGTGCCTCGACCTCCATGGTCTCTACGTCGTCGGCATAAACCTCAAACGAAACGGACACATCGGTGATGTGGGCCAGGACCTCCTTGGCAAATGCGCGGTAATCCGTCACGCCGCCCTTCTTCATAAGGGACGGGTTGGTTGTGAAGCCCTGAACGTTGCCGTTCTCGTACATGTCGAGCATGCCCTCGAGGTTTGCACCGTCAGCGAACACCTTGATTGCCATCTGCCTGATTCCTTTCGCTTGCACATGGGCGTTAAACTGCTAAACACTTTACCTACGTTTATCAAGGCGTGAGCTGCGGTTTTTTATCTTCTCGGCGAACGGCATAAACGCTTTAGCGTTTTTGAGCACACCCTCCAGCGGCAAAACGATTTTGCAGGGCGAGCCGATTTGAGCCGCCCGCCGCGGGTGAACGGTAATTGGACGGTTCCCGCTAGATCAACCCAAAGTGGCGCATGGCGGTGACGGTACCGTCGTGTGCGACGTCGTCGGTCACGTAGTTGGCGACCGCCTTGACCTCGGGCATGGCGTTGCCCATGGCAACAGCCGTCTCGACGGCGGCGAGCATGCCCAGGTCGTTGCCCGAATCGCCGAAGCCAAAAGTGCGCGCATTTCCCTCGCGGCCCAGATACGCCAGCGCTCGCGCCACGCCCACGCCCTTGTCGATGCCCTTGGGGCTCAGCTCGCGGTTTGCTTGCTGGGCTCGCTTGGAAGCTCGGCGGTAAACGCGTCTCCCAGTCAATCCGGCACCGCCGAGGCAAACCCCACACGCGCCCGCCAACGCAAAGGTCCGGCGGGACGCACCTAGCATCCCGCCGGACCGTCACTCGTCCAGGAGGCCACCGCGACGAACCTCTAGATCTTCGCAAGCTCCTCGGAGATGACGCGGCAGACGTCCTCAGCCTGAGGCATCACGCCGTACATCTCGAAGAAGCCGTGGTCGCAGCCGCGATAGCGAATCGCGGTGACATCAACGCCCGCATCCTGCAGCCTCTTCGCGAACAGCTCATCCTGATAGCGCAGGTAGTCATACTCGGAAGAGATGATGACCGTGCGGGGGAACGCGCTCACGTCCTCCGCGAACAGGGCAGACACCCTCGGGTCGAGCATCTCCTCCGCATTGCCGTTGGTGTACATCAGCGGCAGGTCATCATTGGCATTGCGAATGCGATCCACCCTGCTCAAAGCCTCGATCCTCTGGTCGTTCACAATCTCATAGAGGTCATAGGACCATTCCTCCGGAACGGGGCCGCCGTCGACGAGCGGATACAGCTCGGCCACGAGCTTGATCCTGTCCGCATGGGACCCGTCGAGGACGACGGCGTTGGTCAGGCTTCCGCCCGCGGAGTCGCCAGCCACGGCGACCCGCGTCGCGTCGACACCCAGCTCATCCGCATGCTCGACAAGCCAGTCGAGCGTCTTCACGCAGTCCTCGACACCACCGGGGAACATCGTCTCGGGAGACAAGCGGTACTCCGGGTAGATCGCGACGCAGCCCGTTCGCTCCGCGATGTCGCGCAGGCAGTTCTCGTACTGGCCAATGTTGCCCACCATGAAGCCGCCGCCGTGGATGAACACGAGCGCGGCGGAGCCGCACCCGTGGCCCTCGGGCGTGAAGACGTGCAGGGGAATGCCCCTGTCGCCAAAGTTCATGACGACGGTCTTCTTGGCGACGTTCGAGCCCCTCACGACATGGGTCTCCTTGTTGGGAGCGGAGCGCCACGCGATCACGTCCACCGGCCCCGCCGGCGCCGGGCCGGCGGCGAGCTTCGCATGGGCGCGCGCGTAGACGCGCGGATCGAGCACGCGCTCGCGCTCGTCTCCCGGCACGGGCTTCAGCAGGAGCTTCAGCCCGTTGGGCTCCACGACCTCCCTAGATCCACGCTCAAGCACTTCAAGCTCGGAAGTGGGGTACTTCCTCTCCTCGGTGCCCATGGCTAGCCGATCTTCAGCTCGTCAAGCTTGGCGTCAAGCTTGGCCATCTCATCGGCGGAAAGCTCCCACTCGAACGTCTCGCAGTTCTGAATCGCGTGGGCGTCCGTGCGCACGCCAACGAGCGCGGTGCCCACGTACTCCTTCTGGGTGCTCCAGTTCACGGCGACCTGTGCCACGGGCTTGTCATGAGCCTCGGCGATCTCGTCCATGACCTTGAGCAGCTCCTGGACGCGCGAGAACTTGGGCTCCTGGAAGTAGTCGTAGAAGCCGCCACGAACATCGCCCTCCTCGAACTTCGGCAGCTCGCGGAACTTGCCCGACAGGATGCCCGCGCCAAGGGAGCCATAGGTGAAGGAGTCGATGCCACGCTCGTAGCCCCACTTGATAAGGTCCTCGGAGGAGCGGTCGACCATGGAGTAGGGCGGCTGCTGGACGTCGACCTGAGCGACCTTCTCGCACTCCTCGATCATCTCGGTCGTGAAGTTGGAGACGCCGATGTGGCGAATCTTGCCTTGCTCCTTGAGGAGCTGGAGGGCGCACATCGTCTCGGAGAACGGGGTCTTGGCGTCGGGCCAGTGCACGAAGTAGAAGTCGATGTAGTCGGTGCGGAGATTGCGCAGCGAGCTCTCGACCTCCCTCATGATGTTCTTGAACGAAGAGTCGCGGTCATAGCCGGCGGCGCTGGTGATCAGGCCAACCTTGGTCGAGAGCAGGTAGCTCTCTCGGTCGACGCCCCTGAGCGCGTTGCCGACGACCTTCTCGGACGCGCCGTTGCCATAGCACGGCGCGGTGTCAATGAGGTTGACGCCGTGATCGAGCATGGTGCGGATGGCGGACATGCTGGCGGCGTCATCGTTCTCACCAAAGGAGTCGCCGCCGATCGCCCAGGTGCCCACGGCGAGCTGGGAGACGTCAACGTCGGAGTTCTTGAGGTGCGTGTAGCGCATATTCTCTCCTTCTAATGGGGCGGCACGCGTCGAATGTCCTCGATCGCGTGCCGCCAGGAATTGCCTTGAACAGGCTTCGGATGATCCGGAAACCGCCTTACACGATGCCCACGAGGCCGAGGACGAGCGCCAGAACCATGATGCCGACCAGGATGATGTTGACGTTCACGTTCTTCTTGCGCAGGAGCCAGAGGACGACGAGCGTAAGTCCCAGAGGCACGATGCCCTTGAAGATCGAGTCGAGGTAGGTCTGGATCATGACGGGGTCGGAGTCCTGAACCGGAATGGACAGGATCGTGTTGAATTGGACGTTCGCCGCGGTCATGGCGCCGATCATCACCAGGCCGATCGTGGAGGTCGCCTTGGTGATGAGCTTCATGAGACCCCCCTCGTACATCTCGGAGATGAAGTTGGTGCCCATGCTGAAGCCGAGGTAGGTCATGAAGTATCGGCAGAGGATCGACGGGATGTTGTAGATCAGCAGGAACATGATCGCGCCGAGGGGCGAGCCGCTCATGGCGAGGTTAATGCCGATGCCGGCGGCGATAACACGCAGGACGCCCCAGAAGATTGCGTCGCCGATGCCGGACATCGGGCCCATCAGGGAGACCTTGATACCGTCGATGGACTCGGTGTCGAAGTCTTCGTGCTGCGAGTTCTCCCTCTCCATGGAGGCGACGAGGCCCATGGCGAACGTGCCGACGTTCTGGGTAATGTTGTACCAAGTCGTGTGACGCTTCATGGCGTCGGCACGAGCCTCGGGGTCATCGGCATAGTAGCGGTTAAGCGCGGGCTGGACGGAGTACAGCCAGCCGTCGGCGCCAGCCTTGACGGAACCGCCGGCGCAGGAAGCGAACACGGAGAAGGAGCGCAGGAAAATGCTGTTGAGCATCTTCTTGTCTTCAGGGCTCACATTCTTGGTCAGGTTGCTCATGCGAAGAAATCCTCCTCGTCGCTGGTTACAGAGTCGCCGGAAACGGCCTGGGTGGCCACTCCCTTCTTGGTGAGATCGAAGATCTCCTTGTCGCGGAGGGCGGAGGCAACCGCGATGATGACACCGAGAACTGCGATGGCGATCATCGGGAGGCCGAGGTACTGGTAGAGCGTAAAGCCCAAGAAGAAGTAGATGCTGAGCTCGGTGCTCCACAGCATCTGGAGCAGGAGCGCCATACCAACGGCGGGCAGGAGGGCACCCACGGCGTTGAGGCCGCTCATGACATTGGCCGGAATCTGGTTGACAATGGCGGCAACGGGCTCGGCGCCAAGGTAAACGCCGAGGAAGGCGATGAGGCCAAAGGCGGCGTACTTAACGAACCAGAGAACGAAGTGCTGAAGCGCGAGGCCCTTCTCGTTGCCCTCGGCGGCCATCTTGTCAAAGGTGGCTGCGAAGAACGCGAGGAACACGTTGTTCATGAAGATCGAGAGAAATGCGGTGACGACGCCCACGGGAACGGCCAGTGTGATGGCGGCACCCTGGTCGATACCAGCGCCAACGGTGAAGGCGACGGCGAGGGCGGTCGCGGTAACAGGCTCGGCGGAGATAGCGCCACCAATGTTAACCGCGCCCATGAAGATCGCCTCGAGAGAGGCACCGATGATGGCACCGGTCTTGACGTCGCCCATCAGGAGGCCCGCAACGAGACCTACCACGAGAGGACGCTCGATCATGCACTGACCGAGAACCCAGTTGCCGCCGTAGCAAATCAGCACGGTCAACCAGGCCATTATTGCCAACCCAACCATTTGACTTCCTTTCTTTCATTTCATTTGGCCGCCTGGCCAAATCCCCTTATTTCCCCGCCGCCTCGATCAGACTCTTGAGAGGAGTCTTGGGATTGGACGGGATAAGCTGATGGAAAACCGGAATACCCTGCTCGCAAAGCTCCTTCGCGGCCTCGAGCTCATCCGGGTTGAGCATGATCGTGGAGTTGAGGGCGACCTTGCTATCCGGATCGGACTTGTCGAAGCGGCCGACGTTGGCAACGTTCACGCCCTCAATCTTGCCCGGCGCGCCCTTAACGAGCTCAAGCACGTCACGCACGCAGTTGGTGAGCGCGAAGATGCGCATGGAGTCCGCGCGCGGATCGTTCGCGATGCGGCAGGCATCCGGAACGTCCTTGACGAGGAGTTTCTGGCCCGCCGGCGTACCCATGGAAAGCGTCATGCGAAGGGCGTCGCTCTCCACGGCGTGCTTGTTGGCGACGATGATCCTGGTGGTGTTGAGCTCCTTGGTCCACACCAGGGCGACCTGTCCGTGAATCAGACGGTCATCGACTCGAACCTGAACAATCATTGCTTCCTCTCTCTACTTGTTAGTACTCTCTAATCAAAGAAGTCTCCCTCGGACTCCTCGTTGTCCGCGGCCTTGCTCGGAGGCTCGACGACCTGCATCGTCGCCCTCGCCAGTTCGACGCTCTGCTTGATCGAATCTGCCGTGACCGGCTCGGCGCCGAGGAGCGTCTCGATCACGAGGCCGAGGTTCATACCGGTGACGTGGACGATCCCGCGCTTCTCCGGCTCCATAAGGACGACCTTCTGGAAGACGGAACCACCGTAGATGTCGGTGAAGATGATGGCCTCGTCCTCAGGGCCCACCGAGTCAATAAAGGCCTGGATGCGAGGGATGAAATCGGAGTCGTCCACGTAGCAGTCAACTGCCTCCACCATGTCCGCCATGCCGGTCAGGATTCCGATCGAGCTCCTGATTCCGCTTGCGAGGTGGCCGTGCGACGCGACAAGAACTTTCTTCATCGAGTCTCTCCTAGAGCGAATAGTGGTTGGGGTTCAGAAGCTGGATCTTGCTGACGACGAACGCGCGCATGTCGGGGGCGGCGTCCATCAGGAGGCCTATGCCGTTGCCGTCGTTCTTACCGGAGTTGATGTCCTTCTCGAAGGCGCGGTACATGGAACGGAAGTACTCCGTGGCGATGTTGAACTTACTCATGCCGAGGTTCACGGCCTCCTGGAGCTGCTCGTCGGGGATGTCGGAGCATCCGTGCATGACGAGGGGGACGCTGACGGCCTCCCTGCAGGCCTTGATGCGCTCCATGTCGAGGTTCGGGACCTTGACATAGGGGCCGTGGGCATTGCCGACGGCGATGGCGAGCGAGCCGCAACCGGTGCCCTCGACAAACTCCTCGGCGAGGTTCGGGTCGGTGTAGTGGTCGCTGTTCACGAAGTCGTTGGCGTCAGAGCCGTTGCCGACATGGCCGAGCTCGGCCTCGATGTCGACGTCGAAGATCTTGGCGACCTGGACGACGTCCTTCGTGAGCTGGAAGTTCTCCTCATAGGAAAGTGAGGAGCCGTCGACCATGACGGATGGGAAGCCGGCCTTGACGCCCTTGACGGCGATCTCGTAACCAGCGGAGTGATCCTGGTGGACGGCGACGGGCACGCTCGCGCGCTCGGCGTAATAGCGGGCGGCGAAGGCGATGATGTCGAGGGCGCAGTGGTCCTCGAAGCCAGGCCAGTACTGGATGATGATGGGCATGTGCTCATCCTCGGCGGCCTGGATCGCATAACGGATGGTCTCCGTATTGATGACGTTAATCGCGGGCACGCCATAGTGGTGCTCGGTCGCATGTTGAAGAAGCTCGTTGACCTTGATGAGTGACATCTTTGTCTTCCTTTCACCTGAATAATCATTGGATCGGACAGTTCTCAGCTCGTCAGCTGGTTGAACACGAAGCGAAGCGCGAGGCAGGCAGGCGCTTGCGAGGCGCGGTGGAGCCTATGCGGCCGCCTGGCCCTCAGGCTGCGGCGCCGCGCTTCGACGCCATAGCACGTACGCCACAAGAGCAGCGACTGCAGCAATCGTTGAAGCGAGGGCGAAGGCCAGGAAACCCGCGTGCGTGCCGAGCGCATCGCACGCCCAACCGCCAAACAGGTTCGCAACCACGACGGACAGACCGCTCTGGACCATCGCGAAGGCGCTCTGACCTCGAGCGCGACAATCCTCGTAAGTGTGGTTGGCAATGTAGGTAACGCAGGAGTAGTAGACGGTCATGTAACTCACGCTCTGCAGCAGCTGGCCGCAGACCATGACCGGGACGATGCCGGTGCCCACAAGCACGAGCCTGAGCGCCGCCATGAAGCAGGAAAAGATCAGGAGGTTCATCTCGCCGAAGCGCCTGACCAGCTTGGAGGAAACGAGCAGGATGGGGATCTCGCTCGCAGCGGAGACCGCACTCAGGACGCCCACGAGGTTCTGACCCTCGCCAAGCTCGACCGCGTAGCGGCCCAAGAACGCCCCGATGAAGCCAATCGCGGCCGAACTGATGAAGGCGAAGACCAAGACGAAGGCGATCTCATTGCTGGTGAACAGCGAGAGGAGGCCCTTTCCGTGGGAGACCTTGGGATCGTCCGCGGCATTGGCGCGAATTCCCGCCTCGGGGAGGCGCCACATGTGAGCCGCGAAGACCACCAGCGCGGCGGAGACCACCGTGAACTGGATTTGAGGAGCCATGTCGAGCAGCCGACCGACGATCAGGACGACGATGGCATAGCCGATAGTGCCACCCATGCGAATGCGAGAAAAGTCCAGGCCAGAGCGATCCGCGAGCTCGATGACGAGGGAGTCGCTCAGGGGCAGGAGCCCCGAGAAAAACGCCGAGAATGCAAAGGTTACGAGAAGGACCGGGACGAACGTCGACGCCAGGTAATACAGCGGAGCGAGTACCGCCGCCGCAAGGCAGAGGGCCACGATGACCGCGCGGCGGCGCCCGAGCTTGTCGGCGATCGTCGACCAGAGCGGCTGGATGGCGAGCGCACACACCGGGGTCGCCGCGAGGAGAATGCCGGTCTGGGCCGCGCTGAGGCCGAGGCTCGTGTAGTGAGCGGAGAGAAACGGCGAGTACACGCCCGCGCAGACCCAGTAGAGTACGTTCGCGAAGAACAGCGAAGTCATGCTTGCGTTTGTCTTGGCGTTGTGCATCGTGCTTCTCCCTTCTTGCTCGCCGGGTGCCTGTCTGGGCTTCGAAGTGATTCACCATCTAGCGTGAAACGGAGTTGCGAGGCGTTGAAACAATGTTCTGTTGTTTCATCGTTTTCGTGCCGTTGTTTCACGGCTCATAAGATAGCAGCTCAAGCTGAGATTGCGCCGAGGAAGTACCGATTTACCGTGAACGGTAGGAAATCAGCGGTGAAACGCTATTTCACCGCTGATGAAACATTTTGCTTATTTTTCACCTCTCTTGACCTAAGATACAAAGCAAGCTAGGACCAAGGAGTAACCATGGATAAGACAGGGGATGTGCTCAGCCACATCTGCGCGGTCATGAGCAGCCTATCCCCCTCGGAGAAGGCAATCGCAACGTATGTGCTCGACCACCCGTCGGATGTCGCAACGATGACCGTCCGCGAACTCGCCGCAGAAACCGGTACGTCACCGGCGTCTGTTTCGAGATTCGCAAGGACGCTTGACTACCGAACCTATTCGGACATGCGTCTGGCGCTCGGCATATCCATCAGCAGGGCATCCGGCGAAGAAAAGGCCACGGACGGCAGGATTACTCTGGACGACGTCGAGGGCTCCATCAAGTACGTCCTGTCTCACAAGGTCAAGGAGCTCTCCCAAACCGCCTCGCTCATTGACTCCGATGACTTTTCGGCAGTCGTCAATCTGCTCCACAACGCCAACCTCGTCCTGATCGCGGGCGTCGGCAACTCGATTAACATGGGCGTAAACGCGGCGTTCAAGCTCTCGCAGGTTGGAGTCAGAGCGTTTTGCCCCAGTACCACCGAAGCCATGGTCTCCGTCGCAACCAGCCTCAAGGAGAATGACGTTCTGCTCGTCATTTCGACGTCCGGATACTCGAAGCGCCTCGTCAACATATTCGACTCTGCCGAGGATTCGAACACCCCCATCATCATGATCACAGACAACCCGGATACGCCGCTCGCGAAGCGTGCCACGCATATCATCCGAGCCATCTCGCGAGATCAGGCCATCACCGGAACCGAGATCGCCTTCTCGCACAGCTCGATCAACTTCGTCATCGAGCTGCTGTTCCTCTTCCTGACCTCTTGCTGGGATGACCCGGTAGAGTTTAACAGGATCATCTCGAAGAATCTCATGGGAGACAAGCAATACAGCTAGGACGACGCACGCCGGCGCACCGATGCCCAGACCGAAACGGGAGGACCCCTTGATAAAGCTCATCCTCGCAGACATGGATGGGACCCTGTTGCCGTTTGGCTCAAGGGTCGTATCGGAGCGCACGCACAGCGCGATTCTTTCGGCGCTCGATGCGGGCATCGCGTTCGGCCCCGCAAGCGGGCGCGACTACGCCGACCTGGCCGATGCCTTTGACGGCGACGCGCGCTGTTTCTCGACCGGCATCATGGCCAACGGAAAGAAGGTCTTCTCCAGCGGCGAACTCGTGTTCAAAAAGACGCTCTCGACGGAGGCCCTCGTCAAGCTCGATAGCGCTGTACGCCCCTACGCGGGGACGTCACTCTGGCTAGTCGCCGATGTCGATGAGACAGGCAAGCGCTGCGAGCAGTTCCTCTGCGCCGTCGAGCCTGGCGACGAATTCGCCCTGGAAGTCGTTAAGGACTCCGGAAGAGACATGGCGCTCGGAGACGTGCCCACGAACCGTGACGTCATAACCGCCGGCATCTTCGTCAACGTCAGCTCCGCCCCGACGGAAGTCGTTCGGAGTCGATGCAAGGAAGCCTGCCCAGAACTTGATTTCCCCTCGCCCGTCCCATTCTTCCTCGATGTTGTTCCGGCTGGCTGGAGCAAGGTAAACGGACTCGACGCGCTTCTCGGCAGCCTTGGGGTCACGCTGGACGAGGTCGCTTTTATCGGAGACTCGGAAAACGACGTGACGCTCCTCGATAAGGTGCCGAACTCCTACGCAGTCGCGGGCGCGATGCCAGAGGCGAAGGCCGCGGCCCATCACCTGATCGGGAACGCAGCCGAGGACTCCGTCGCGAAGCTCATCGAACAGATTGTCCAGCAGCGAGGCTAGGGTTCCGCCAGCGTGGCATGCGCCGCGTGCCTCGTCATCCGTTCGTGGCGCGCTACCTCGTGACGATCCAGAGCGTGGCCATCGTCGCGACGCCGATGCCTACGATGAGCGCGGCCCACAGGACGCGGACCACGGGGTTCATGTCGCCCGCCACCACCATGTCGTTCGCGTGCCAGAACCAGCTCTCGTTTCCCTTGCGCATGATGCCCTCCCTTAGCCTCGATTACGCCATCTATGGCCGAGCAATCGCAGGTCACGTGCCATGGATTTGCCCTACGCCCAGCTTTCAGTTCTGTAAGGCGGCGGGAGCCTGTGCGAGGCCCCGAGTCCTGAGGCTGTTGCAATGAAAATGGGAATCAAGGGGCACGCATCAATCATATGGGTTCCTTTCGAGGGCGATGGCAAACGAAGCATCCATCATATAATGGAGCGACGCAACCAGAGAGGTCACCCATGGAATTTTACGCAAGCTGCCCCGAGGGCTTTGAGTCCGCACTCGCCGACGAGCTTAAACGGCTCGGGCTTTCGCATGTACGCCGCCTGAAGGGCCGCGCTACGTTTGAGGGCGAGATCGAAGAAGGCTACCGCGCCTGTCTGTGGTCGCGCCTGGCCAGCCGCGTGTTTGTGGTGCTTGGGCGCTTTGAGGCGCAGGATGCCGATGCGTTGTACGACGGCGTTTACGACATTGCCTGGGAAAACATCGTCCGCCCCGGCGCCACCATTGCCATCACTGCCCGTGGTGTGACCGAGCAGCTGCGCAACACGCGCTTCTCGGCCCTGCGCGCCAAGGACGCATTGTGCGACCGCCTGGCCGAGACCACGGGCCGTCGCGCCGATGTCGATGCTGCCGACCCCGATGTCCACCTGCTGCTTTCGCTGCGCCAACGTCGCGCGAGCATCAGCCTAGACCTTTCAGGCGACCCGCTGTTCAAGCGTCTGCCGCCCGCGGCGACCCGCGCTGGCGAGGGCACGCACGTGCTACGCCCCGACTACGCCGCCCTGGTGTTGGCGCAGGTCGGCTGGACCGCGCTGTGCGAGCGCGAGCTGACGGCCGACGACTACGAGAACGAGGCTCTACCCACGTTGATCGACGCCTCGTGCGCCGGCGGCGGCCTGCTGCTGGAAGCCGTGAATATTCTGAACGACCGCGCCCCGGGCGCCGCCCGCGAGCGCTGGGGCTTTGAGGGCTGGCAGCTGCATGATGCCGACCTGTGGGAGCGGCTGCGTGCCGAGGCACGCGAGCGCGAGACGGCAGCGCGCGAGCGCCAGGCGCGCATCGTTGCCGTAGATGCTGACCCCGCCGCACGCAAGACCGCTGAGCGCATGGTTACGTGTGCCGGCTACAAGCGCTTTGTCGATTTTTGCGCCGCCAAATCTGCCACCGTACTGGACCACGCGGGCGCCGTCGCCGGTGCCGCCCTCGTCGCGGATACGACCGAGACACCGCTGTCGCTTATGCATGACGCCATGACGCTGGTCGGCGAGCTGCGTCGCGCGCCCGAGCTTACCGCCGCGCCGGTCGCCGCCCTCACCCGCGACGGCCTTATGGCCCGCGCGCTCCATGCCGAGCCCGTGCGCTCCATTGCCGTCATGCCCAACAACGAAGAGGCGACTATCGAGGTTTGGCCCTCGCTCGACCACGCCGCCGCAGCGTTTGAGGCTGCGACCAACGCAGATGCCGAGGAGCAGACCGCAAATGCCCAAGACGAAGCCGCCGACGCCCCCATGCCCGAGCCCGCCGCCACGCTCGACCTAGGCGACGGCAAGCCGCTGCCCGTGCTCATCCCCGAGTCGGAGCAGTTCGCCAACCGCCTGCGCAAGAACGCCCGCCTGCGTCGTAAGTGGGCCAAGCGCGAGGGCGTGAGCTGCTACCGCGTCTACGATGCCGACCTACCCGACTACTCCGCCGCCATCGACCTGTACGAGGGATGCCCGCAGACGCCGGGCCGCTGGCTCGTCATCGCCGAATACGCCGCGCCCAAGACCATCGACCCCGCGCTGGCCCAGGCCCGCATGCTCGATATCTTGGCCATCGCGCCGCGCATCCTGGATGTTCCGGCCGAGCACGTGCACGCCAAGGCACGCATGCGTTCGCGCGGCGGCTCGCAGTACGGCAAGCAGGGCGCCGGCAAGGGCGGCTCGGGCGAGCGCGCCAACATCGCGCGCCGTCGCCTGCCGCTCATCGAGGAAGGCGGTCTTACCTTTGCCGTCAACTTTGACGACTACCTGGACGTGGGCATCTTCTTGGACCACCGCGTCACGCGCGATCTGGTGCGCGAGCACGCCAAGCAGGCACGCCGCTTCCTCAACCTGTTCGCCTACACCGGCACCGCTACCTGCTATGCGGCCGACGGCGGCGTCGAGGAAACCGTGACGGTCGACCTCTCCAACACCTACCTGGACTGGGCCGAGCGCAACATGCGCCAAAACGGCTTTGTGGGACCGCAGCATCATTTTGTGCGCGACGACGTGCTCGCCTGGATTCGTGACCAGCGCCAGACGCGCAACCGCTGGGACCTGATCTTTGTCGACCCGCCCACGTTCTCGAACTCGTCCAAGATGGGCCGCCGCACCTGGGATGTCCAACGCGACCATGTTGAGCTTTTGGCCGGCGCATCGCGCCTGCTCGCGCAGGGCGGCCATGCCGTCTTTAGCTGCAACCTGCGCGGCTTCCGTCCCGAGACGCGCAAGCTCGCACGCGCGGGCGTGGTGCTACAGGACATTACGGCACAGACCATCCCCGAGGATTTCGCGCGCAACCAGAAGGTGCACCACTGCTATATCGTGCGCCGCCTGCCCATCGAGGACGCCATGGCCGAGGTCGGCTTTAGCGCCGAGGAGATTGCCGAGCGAACCGAGGAGCTGCGCAACCCCGAAGTCCGCAAGCCTCGCGCGGCAGCACCCGCGCACGCACAGGCCGGCGACCGAGGACCGCGCGGCGGCGGCAAGTCTGCCGGTGCAGGCAAGCCCAAAAAGAAGAAGTTCTACGCCAGCAAGCCCAAGGGCAAATAAACAAAGTTGCGGTGGAATAGTTCCTAAAAATGCCTGGTAAAGGCCCAAACAGGAACTATTTCACCGCAGCTCATAGTGGGATGGCGGGTTCCGTCCTAGCCTTGGGTGACCAGGCGATAGCCGATACCCACGTGCGTCTGGATATAGCGCGGGTGCGCGGGGTCGGACTCGATCTTCTTGCGCAGCGTACCCATAAAGACACGCAGGCTCGCCAGGTCACTCTTGGTCGCCGTGCCCCAAATCTCGTGCAGGATAAACTGGTGCGTCAGCACCTTGTCGGCGTTGTGTGCCAGCAGGCACAAGAGCTTGTACTCGATCGGCGTCAGATGCAGTTCCTCGCCATCCATCGTGGCGATGCCGGCATCAAAATCGATATGCAGCTCGCCGGTATCGAACGAGCCCTCGGAGGCAACGCCGCCCGTTTGCGCATACGAAAGGCGCCTGAGCGTCGTGCGGATGCGCGCGAGCAGCTCCTCGACCGAAAACGGCTTAGTCAGGTAGTCATCGGCACCGGCATCGAGCGCTCGGATCTTGTCCGCGTCCTCGCTGCGCGCCGAAACCACGATGATCGGCATGCCCGACCACGTGCGCACCGACTCCACCACCTTGACGCCGTCCATATCGGGCAGGCCCAGATCGAGCAGCACAACGCTCGGCGCCTGCGACGAAGCGGCGGCGATGGCGGCGTGGGCGGTCTCCACAGCCATATGGCGCAAACCGTGCGCCTCGAGCGCGGCGACGATAAGGTTGCGGACGGCGGGATCGTCCTCAACGACCAAGATGAGCGGTTTCACGGCAGAGTTCGGCACAGCGCTACTCCTTATCAAACGAAACGTCGGCGGCGGGAAGCTCAATCGTAAAGACCGAACCGTGCGGGTCCGCCGCGGTAACCTCTATGCTACCGCCATGTGCCAGCGCAATGGAGCGGCAGAGCGAAAGCCCCAAGCCCACACTGCGGCAGCTGTCGGCCAGGCCATGGTTGGCGGTGTAGAACGACTCAAAGATTCGCTCGCGGTCCTCGGGCGCAATGCCCGGGCCATCATCAGCAACCGAGCACGCCACGTGCCCATCGTCGACGCCAATCGAGATCACGATATGCGAGCCCGCGGGCGTGTAGGTGATGGCGTTGTTCACCAGATTGACCACCAGCTGCACCATCAGGCGCGCGTCGACGTTGACAAGCGCCGGCTCATCGCACGCCACCACCTTAAGGTCGTGCTCGCGCACGGCCGGGTTTACGTGGCGCAGCGCCTCCTCGACGATATCGTCCATGAGCTCGAGCGTAGTCGACAGGCGCATACCGCCACCCTCGAGCTTGGTGATGGCGAGCAGGTTCTCGACGGTGGCGTTGAGCCATTGCGCGTCCGAGCGAATGGATAGGAGCATGCCGCGGCGTGTCTGGTCGTCGAGCACGGCCGTGCCGGTCGAGCCCTGGTCGAGCAACACGTCGGCATTACCCGAAATACTGGTGAGCGGCGTACGCAGGTCGTGCGAGATGGAGCGCAGCAAGTTGGCACGCAGCTGTTCGTTTTTGGCGAGCACCGCCGCTTCCTCGCGAGCCTCCATGGCGCGGGCGCGATCGAGCGCCAGCTCGCCTTCGCTCACGATGGCATCGGCAAGCGTCCGCTCCTCGGGCGTCAGCGCATCGGGCTCGGCGACAATGGCGAACACCCCCACCACCGAGGCGGGATCGCCCGCGCGCACCATGGTGTCGCCCGAGCGCACGGTCAGGTATATGCCGTAGAACGCCGAGGCGCCATAGGTGGCATCGAGCGGCGTTCCCACATAGGCGGACGCCGAGAGCCGCGGCGGCATCTGCGGCGCCAGCTGGTGTACCGGCGCGGCATCGCCCACGGCCGTGTACGTCGTGCGCGGCAGCAGGTCATCGTTATCGGCATCGGCGCTATACCACACGACCGGACAGTCCGAAAGACGCGCCAGCTGCGTTGCCATAGCGTGCACAATCTGTTGCTGATCGCCACACCGCTGCAGCATGCGGTTGGTCTCGAGCACCATCTGCGTGCGACGGTCGCTGGCGGCGGCCTGCGCCAAGGCGCGGCGCAGGGCCAGCGCGATCGAGCTCGATACGAGCGAGACCGCAAACATGATAAAGAACATGCCGGGATAGACGCGGTCGATAAACGACAGCGCGTAGCGCGGGTCGACAAACAAGAAGTTGTAGAGCGCCACGGCGGCAGCCGAGCTCAGCAGGCAGTACAGGCGGCTCCAGGTAAAGAAAGCGCACAGCTGCACGGCAAACACATAGACGATCATGATGCTCGGCGCGAGCCCCGGATGGTCGAGCAGCGCGCCCACAATCGTCGCCGCGGCTAGCAGCCCCGCCGATACGCAGGCGTCATACAGAGGACTGCGACGCGTCAGCGTTGTACGCCGCCACCAAAAGTTCTCGGCAATATCGCCGTCCGCACGGACGTCCATCAGCGCCCCGCCCCTCTCTCAAAAACAAAAACCACCACAAAGGGGACTGGCACCTTTGCGGTGGTGGCCTCCTTGTGGTGGTTTCAAGTGTATAGCCTTTGCAGCCTGCGGTCGCTAGACAAACAGCAGACGTCGACTACGGACGCTCGTCGGGAGCCAGGCGCTGCATCTTGCTCACGGCCTTAAACTTGGTGAACAGCGGCACGTACTCAAAGCTCACGTTGGAGTTCTCCAGGCCGTACCAGCGCGCAGGCGTGCCGGCGGCGCGGCGGATGATGTACTTGAGCGTGATGGCCGTACGCTCGCTGGGCTCCACGTCGCTTTCGGGCGCCAGCAGCTTGCGGATCATGACGAACTTAAACGTACCGATGTTGCCCGGGTCCTTGTAGACCGAGTAGTCATGCGTCTGCGCCGGCAGCTCGCCGCTGGCAGCCAGATCCTGAACAACCTGACGCAGGTAAGCATTGACGCGCTGGTTGATCTTGTAGCCCAGATACAGATGCACGCGGAACACGTAGTCGGTGCCGAACGTCTCGACCGAGTAGGCAAAGGTATGCGGCTCCTCCATGGTCTCGACATTCACGAACCACCAGGCACGAGCGCGCTTGGGGTGCTTATCCAAAATCGAGTAGACGATATCGCGGTCGATATAGTCGGTGTTGGTGTCCTTGGTCAGGTACACGATGTTGTCGCTCATGAGCTCGTAGCGATCGTCGTCGCGCAGGCGTTTGAGCTGCGGCAGATAGCTGCGCAGCGGCAGCAGCGTAAACTGACGTTGCTCGACCGCCGTGCCGTTGTACCAGCACACCATAATGCCCATGATGAGTGCAGCCATAAGGATGGTGAAGTAGCCGCCGTGGAAGAACTTGGTGAGCGAGCTCACAAAGAAGAAACCCTCGAGCAAAAGGAAGAAGGCGGCAAAGATCCACGGCGCGACCTTGAGATTGCGCTCCACGTGCAGATAGAAGAAGAGCAGCATTGTCGTGCACATCATGGTCAGGGTAATGGCCAGGCCGTACGCGGCCTCCATGTGCGCCGAGTTCTGGAACAGCAGCACCACGACGACGCAGCCCACGAGCATGACGTTGTTGACCATGGGGATGTAGAGCTGGCCCTTGGTCTCGGCAGGATAGAAGACCTGCATATGCGGCATGAGGTCCAGGCGGCTGGCCTCGGACACCAGCGAGAATGCGCCGGTGATGAGCGCCTGCGAGGCGATGATGGCCGCGACGGTGGAAAGGCCGACGGCAAAGGGGCGCAGACCCGGGGCGAGCATCTGGTAGAAGGGGTTGAGGTCGGCGATACCCATGAGCTCCGGGTTGCCGGCGTTGTTGATAAGCCACGCGCCCTGGCCCATGTAGGACAGCAGCAGGCAGCACTTAACGAACGGCCAGGTGGCATAGATGTTGCCGCGGCCCACATGGCCCATGTCGGAATAGAGCGCCTCGGCACCGGTGGTAGCGAGGAAGCAGCTGCCCAAAATCATGATGCCCGCATGGTTGTTGGGGCTCAGCAGAAAAGCGATGCCACGCAACGGGTTGAGGCACAGCAGCACCGCGGGATACTGGCAGACAAAGAACAGGCCCGTGCCGCCCAGGAACAAAAACCACAGCGTCATGATGGGGCCGAAGGCGTGACCGATCTTGGCCGTGCCGATGCGCTGCACCAAGAAGAGCGCGATGATGATGGCAAGCGTGATGGCGACGACACGACCCTGGTCGTCACCGAGCACGGCATGGACCGCCGGGATGGTGCGCAGGCCCTCGATGGCCGTGGTGACGGTAACGGCAGGCGTCAGGATGCCGTCGGCGAGGAGCGCCGCGCCGCCCAGCATGGCGGGGATGATGAGCCACTTGCCGCAGCGCTTGACCAGACTGTACAGGGCAAAGATGCCGCCCTCGCCGTGGTTGTCGGCGCGCAGCGAGATCAGCACGTACTTGACGGTCGTCAGCAGCGTGACCGTCCACACGACAAGGGAGAGCGCGCCGAGCACGAACTCCTGCGTGACGCTTCCGATGCCGCCGTTGCCAGCAACGAGCGCCTTGGTTACATACATGGGGCTGGTGCCGATATCGCCATACACCACGCCCAGCGTGACGAGCATCGCCGAGATGCTCACAGGAATCGCAGCGTGCGAGGCTACTTCCTTTGCCTTTTGTTCCATAAGCCGGTTTCCTCCCAATTTTAACGTTCGACGGGATTATATGTAATCAGCCCATATTTTAATGGCACCGTTTTCCCAGCTAGATAAACATTTATGCGGCCTTTAGGCCACCGCGGCGATATGGAATGTGACAAGGGGACGCCCCCTTTGTCACATTCGTCATTTTCCGAGCCAGTTTTTGAACCACCACTCCATAGAGCGGCTCATCTCGGCCATAAAGGGGCTCGTGTGCTTACGGGTGTAGATGTCGATGACGCGCTCGCCCACCTCGCGGGCGTGCGGGCGAAACATCGCATCCATCTCGGCCACCTGCGCATCCATCGTCGCGGCGTCGGCGCGACAATAACGCTCCTCGTGCACCAGGTTCACCACGGGATGCGCGATTGCCGGGCGCTCCTTACGGGGCGTGCCGATGATGAGCATCGACAGCGGCATGGTATAGGCAGGCAAGTCCAGCAGTGCGGCAACTTCCTCGGCGTTCTCGACGATATCGCCGATATAGCAGCTCCCCAGCCCCAGAGATTCGGCGGCGACCACGGCGTTTTGAGCGGCGATCACGGCATCCTGCGCCGCGATGGCAAAGTCGCCCAAACCCGGCGCGCGGCGGGGCGCCTTGCCCGTGCGCTCGACAAACTCGGGCTCAAAGCAACCCACGTGCTCAAACAGATCGATCCACTTGGCATAGTCGACCACAAATATAAGTGCCCAGGGCGCCTTGGCGATCATGGGCTGGTGGTCGCACAGGTCGGCAAGACGATCGAGCGTAGCCTGCTCACGAATGCTTACGATGGAATACATCATCATGGCGCCCGCCGACGGCGCGCGACTCGCCGCATGCAAGATCGCCGCCCGCTGTTCGTCGGTCACCGCCACGGGACGGCCCTCGTCATCGCGCGCAAAGGCACGCGTGGAGGAACGGTGCTCCAACGTGTCCAATACAGCATTGCCCGTGGTCTCGACCGGATAGCCGCACGCATCCGCAGCCGTCGTACACACCCGCTCGTCCATAACCCATCCCTGCCATTTCTTTAAGAAGCCTTTACGTTTCCGTGTAATTCCCGTCCATTATCGCGCAGGTCGCCACTACATTGCGTCACACCGCCACACGCGCGCGTTAATATGGCTGGTTGTTGTGCGCAGCCACCAATCGCTGCGCATATCTTGGTAACAATCGGGTAAATCCCCGCTTTCGTAGGTTTTAGTTTGTGAGGAGTCTCAGCATGTTCGCTGCCGCCATCTCGCTCGTCGGTCTTGCGGCGACCGTCTACCTTGTCTTGCGCGAGGCCAAGGCCATTCGCGCTCAGTCGGGCACCGTTGCCAAAAGCGCTCTTGGGTGGAGCGTCGCCTTCGGCCTGTTCCAGCTCTTTTTGACCATTTGGGGCGCCATTGGCCTCGTCGCCCAAAACGAGCCGCTCGCCTTTGTGATGCTCATCCTGACCAATGCCATCCTCACCGGCTGCGCTTGGGCCAGCATCGCCCGCGACCGTATCGCCCCGCGCGTCTTTGCGTTTGCCGCGCCCGACGCCCCCGCTCCCACCGGCAA
This sequence comes from uncultured bacterium, assembly GCA_905214435.1. Lineage (GTDB taxonomy): Bacteria > Actinomycetota > Coriobacteriia > Coriobacteriales > Coriobacteriaceae > Collinsella. Next base: position 54,347 of record CAJMMA010000004.1, on the reverse strand, counting down.
GCTCGCCCGTCTGCGCGGCGCCTTTGTGGGCAAACCGCTCGTCGCCGCCGTCCTGTGCCTGCTGCTCGCCGGCGTCTTTGCGCTGCTGGGCATGGAGGTCTCGTCCAACCACGACTTTACCTGGGTCTACCCCCTGTGCATCCTGCTCGAGTGGGCTATCATCACCACGCTCATGGTCGGCCTGTTCTTCCTGTTCCAGCGCCACGGCGCGGCTCCCGCGGTCCTGGCCTTTGCCCTCTTTGTCCTGGGCATTGCCGAGTTCTTTGTCATCACGTTTAAATCCATGCCCATCCAGCCGGGCGACCTTTCGGCCATCTCCACCGCCGCCGCAGTCGCCGGCAACGGCTACACCTTCTCCATCTCGCTGTTCTGCGTGCTGTCCATGGGCTTTACCGCCATCGCCATGCTGCTATGCGAGTACGCCGGCCTGGTGGCACCGCACCGTCAAAAGGGTGCCGCCAACGCCAAGCGCATGCTGCTCATCAACCTGCTCGTGGCGGTGCTGTGCCTGGGCGGCGTGACCGCGCATGTCACGCTTATCGACTACTACAACACCCTCGGCATCACCGTCTACACCTGGCGTCCGCTCGAGAGCTACTGGCGCGAGGGCTACCTGCCTGCCTTTATTAGTGCGGCGCAGTCCATCAAGCCGCCCAAACCCGCCGACTACTCCGTCGACGATGCCAAGACCACGCTCAAAAAGTACGCCAAGGCCTACGACAAGTCCGACGCGGCCAAGAGTGACGAGCGCGCCGCCGCAAAGGAGCAGTTCGACAGCGAGAAGCCCACGGTCATCGCCATCATGAACGAGACGTTCTCGGATCTGTCGATCTACCAGAACATGCGCGCCGGCTACGAGGGTCCGCAGTACTTTAAGAGCCTGTCCAACTGCCTCAGTCGCGGCAAGCTCTATGTGAGCGCCTACGGCGGCGGTACCGCCAATACCGAGTTTGAGTTTATGACCGGCAACTCCATGGCCAACCTGGGCTCGGGCGTGTACCCCTACACCATCTACAACATGGAAACGACTGGGAACCTGGCAGAGCAGTTCAAGTCGCTCGGATATTCCACCACGGCCATGCACCCCAACCACGCGACCAACTGGAACCGCGAGAACGTCTACAAGGACTTTGGCTTTGACCAGTTCCTGTCCATCAACGACTTCCAGGGAGCCGATACCCTGCGCGGCATGGTGACCGACCAGGCTACCTACGACAAGATTCTTGAGCTGCTCGACCAGAACGCCGATCCGCAGTTTATCTTCGACGTGACCATGCAGAACCACTCGGGCTACGACACGGGCCTGCTGCCGGTCGACAAGCAGATGCACCTGAACATCGACACGACCGACCTGGACGCCAAGACCGTCGAGGACGGCACGCTCTCCGATGTCGACGAGTATGTCTCGTGCATCGAGCAGTCCGACCAGGCGCTGCGCTACTTCCTTAACGCCTTAAGCAAGCTCGACCGCAAGGTGGTCGTGGTGTTCTGGGGCGACCATCAGCCGTTCTTCCCGTCCAAGTTCAATGACAAGTGGTTTACCAACGAGGACGACGCCACGCACCAGGAGCGTCTGTGGCAGACCGACTACATCATCTGGGCCAACTACGACGTTGCCGGCTGCGACCAGACAAGCGAGGTCGACGACTTGTCCACCAACTACCTGTCCACGCAGCTTATGCAGTTGATCGGCGCACCGCTGTCCGACTACCAGAAGGCGCACATGACGCTGCGCAAGTCGCTGCCCGCCATCAACTCGGTCGGCTACGAGGACGCCAGCCTGCGCTGGGCGCTCTCCTCCAACGTCACCGGTGACGACGCCGCTGCCGCAGCCGCCACCAAGGCGCGCGAGGATTACGCCAAGATGCAGTATTACGAGATGTTCCGCGACGGCAAGAACGTGTATACCGAGCACTTCCAGACCGAGGCCAACGAGACCGACCCCAACCTGGCACCGGGCACGACGAAGATCAAGTAGCGGGTCGCTCATAACTGAAACGTCTGTCCGGGCGGAGGCATATAAGGTTCCCTGCTCGGACAGTCCTGCGCAAGACGGAGGCCACATTAAGTGGCCTCCTTTGCGTGCGGAACTCGCGATGAACCTTATATGCCTCCGCCCGGACAGACGCCTTGTTGTTGGAGCACGGCTTGTCATGGGGGTATCCGCTGAACATATATAAGTTGAAGGCCACATTAAGTGACCTTCTTTGTATTCGGAAAGTGTGTCCCGGAATCTGCCTTCGGAATGGGACGCAGTTTCCGCTTGAGGGCCTGTTGGGAAAGCGCATCCCACTTCAAGAGTAAATTCCGGGTCGCACTTTCCGCTAAGGCTCTCAACCGGAAAGTGCATCCCATTCCAAGCCTTAATTCCGGGACATAGTTTCCGGACAAGACATCAACCGGAAAGTGGGGACCACTCTGAGCGCCGATTCTGGGACACACTTTCCGAAACACCGCCCATCCGGAAAGCCCGTCCCGCTCTGAATACATCCGGGCATGGAATATCCGCTTATTAGGCCTTCCGTCAATAAAGGGGCGCCCTCCCGAGCGGCGGGCTCGAAGTTCATCGCGAGTTCCGCACGCAAAGAAGGCCACTTAATGTGGCCTTCGTCTTGCGCAGGACTGTAGAGCAGGGAACTTCGTGCCCGCCGCCCGGGAGGGCGTTGCGTTTAGAAGATGAACCTAGCGCTTATCCCTCCGGGACAAAAGAAGTGCGGCTATAAATGCGATGATTGCAAGTGTCAGCAACACCAAAAGCAACGTGAGCGTGTTGTCGCCCGTTGCCGCCAGACCAAGCAAGCCGGGCTTCTTGCTGTCAGCAGACTGCACGGGAATCTTCTCGCCATCGTCCTCGGCGGTAATCTCCCAGCGAATGGTCTTGTTTGCGTCGGCAACCTCGTTGCCCACCGATGTCGGAACGTTTAGCTGCAAATTAAGCACCGTGCTGCCATCGCTCGTAAACGTGGCGATTTGCGTGGGATAAGCGAACGCGCTGCCCGGTGTTCCTGTCTGGAGCCAACCTGCAGAGCCATCGCCCGCCGACGCCGTTAGGGTAATGGGCGACAGCAGGCGTGCCGTCTCGTGATCGACAACGGCACGCACAAACACGCGCACCTGGGACTTTACGCCCGTGGCACGAATCTCTATCTGCTGATCACGCACATCGCCAGGCATCAGATCTTTAAAGGCCAAAAACAGATCGGGCTCCCCCGAGGAGTCCGTCGCCCCCGAGACCGTCAGCTGACGCGCATTTCCGTCATAGGCAATCGCGGGAGTATCGGCAAACGCACGGGCGGGAACAGCGAGCGCGACCACGCAGAAAATGGCCGCGACCATGCAACGCAAGGAGCGCGCAACACCTTTACGAATCGGGAACGCCATACTTACGCACCTCCATGCGGCGGCACCAGCACGTCATTCTCGAGCGAGCAACCCCATGCGTCGTGCACGGCCTCATCGGGCGTCGCCTGGACCGCCTGAGTGGAGATATCCACGACAAGATTGCGACCTTCGGTTGCCTTGAGCTCGGTAACCCTATTAATGAGCACGCCGGTTTCCGCGCCGGGAGCGACGGGCGACGTCCAGTAATAGAACCCGTCGCTCGCCTTAACCCAGTTATAAGCCGAGTTCGCGCCCGAGGCATCAGCCACGCTCCACGCAATCTCGTAATCCGCCTCACCCTTCGGCTCCTCCTTCGGCTCATCCCACAGGCGTGCGCCATCCTGGTCCTGCCAGTAGATATCCACTGCAGCACGAATATAGGCGGGCGCGGTACCCGTGTTCTTCGCCTTGACATCGCTTTTCACTTTGCCGTTGAGCGTTTCCTGAACCGATGGCGTCACCGACCCGATGCCGAACTGGTTGACCAGCACGCCCGTAACCGAAAGCCAGGCCAACGTGCCTGCCGTACCGGCCAGGAGGATAACCCCCACCAGCAAGGCGATGATGCGCTTGCGCTTGGACATGCTAATCCTCCTTCTTTGCTACGTTGCCGTTGCTCCAAACGTTATGGGCACGATTGCTGCCGTCGATCCATTTGTCGTTCACACGCGTGTTCGTGCAGGTGAACGTGGCATCGTTCGCGCTCGATGCAGCGGAGATAGTCGCCTGCGCCTTATCGCCCGGCTGCTTGCCAGGGACGCCGATTTGGTTGCTGTAGCGCCATGCCCACGCTGAGTCCTCCTCGACGGTGTAGATACCCGCCGGGACCGCAAGCTCGATAGCGCCGGAGTACCAGGCGGAACCGTCCTTCAGCTGCGCATCCGATGACACCGTTACCTCAACCGTGCGCTCCTCCAAGGCGTTGCCGTCCATGCCGGCCCGGGAAACCTTGAAGCGGAACGTCTTGCCCTTCGCCCAGCTATCCTGGGTTTGCTTGACGATCTTGAGCGTATGCGTAGCGGCGAAATCGAACACCGCATTGCCATCGCTCTGAGTGCCGTCGCCCGTGAGCTTGTAGTCCAAACGATTCGTCAGCTCAAACGAGCCCTCGCCTGAACCCGAACTGTAAAGCGAGACATACTTCCCGTTGACAGGCGCAGGAGTCTGGCCAGGAAGACCATAGCCCACGCGGTCAACGTGCACCGTCAGTTGCGTGCCCATGAAGGGCTTTGCAAAGCAAGCCTTGAACGGCGCCTTATCGCTCTTGTCATCTATCGTGTTCGCGGCATTGGGATCAAGCAACCACTTGAGCTGCCCGGTCACATTCTTAGGGCTCGCATCGTCCGATGTGTCGTTAGCGACGACCTTATACGTCACCGGATACAAATCCATGTTGGCTGTAACCGGTTTACCCTTGAAGTCGCTCCACGCCACAGCTTTGTCGCCATTAACCCACTGCCACTCCAAGAACAACTCCTTCAAGCTGCTATCCGCTCGCTCGCCCAGGAATGCGACGATTGCGGAGTAGGCTTCGGGATCGTAGGCCACTTCCTTTGGCTCCATGACGGGTTCACCCTTGTCGTCATAGACCGGGTTGCCGTTCTCGTCCATCTTGGGCACCTTAACTGTCTGAACAAAGCCGGCATTGCCATCCTGGCCACGCAGAACACTCGTATCGCTCGGGTCTACCGTAGCGGTGTAGATGACGTTGCCTTCGGTGTCGTGATAGCGCACTTTAAGCGGCGTCTTCTTGTACACCGCAGTGTAGGTCACGCTCTCAAAGGGCTCGCTGCCCTCGAGGGGATACTTCTCATCGTCAGTCATCAGGGTGTACTGCCCGTCATTGACATAATCGCGCGACCAGCCGACAAAGTCGTACTTGGTGCCGTCAGTGCCCTCAACCTCCTCGGCGGCCTTGACCTCAAGAGAAATCTGGTCGCCGGAATCAGTGCGGCCGAGGCTACGGACAAGATCGGGATTCGCAAGTTTAGAGTCAATGTTCGATTGAACGGTAACCAGGCTGGGACGGTAGACCGGGTACAGCTCCATGGGGGCCTTGACCACGGTAGAAGCACTCACCATACGGATGCCCTCTGACCAAGCGACATAGCCCTTGCCAGGTGCCGGCTCGGCTTCCGTCCAGCCCACGAAGACGTTGAACTTGCCTGTATCCGCATCGATAGTGCTGACGTCATAAGTAGGCTTCGGGATGCCGCCATTAAGGTTGCCGAGCATATCGTCTTGCTGAGCAACTTTGCCGTCCACATCCGTGGCATTGAGGTGGTACACAACCGCCAACGGCGAATAGTACGCCACGAATGTATAGGCTCCGCCAGGTTCCACCGGATAAGAGCAAGTACCATGCTCCACATCGTAGGGAAGCGTCTTGATCTCGCCGTTCGGAAGCTCGATCTCAACCTTCTGCAACTTATACAGCTCACCGCCTGCTTTATAAACCGGCGTCGTAACGTCAGGGGTCACCGTTGCCGTAGCAGGATTGGTGTCCGCGTTGATAACGGGAGCGATGTTGTAGCTAGGCACATTGACCTTGTCCGTACCCTCAAAACCTGCGCGATGCAGGTTGGTGGTGTAGCTGACGTCGTACTTTGCGTAGACGGGATAGGCATCCTGCCACTGGGTGACCTTGGACTCGTCGGTCGCCAGATACGGCTCTGCCTTATCCGGATCACTCGTCACATAGGAGTCGCCGGCGACGTCGTAGATATACTTCCAGACGTCAGAATCCTTCTGAACCTCGGCGGTCGAAATCCAGCCCAGGAACTTATAGCCCGGCACGGCCATGTCGGCATCGGTCGGGGAAGCTTCGAGGGTCAGGGGGCTCTCATACGATCCCTTCTCACCATCTTCTGGCTTTTCGGCCACTTTAACCGACTTATTAACATGCGGGTAGTAATACGTGAACGTCGGATCCGCCCCGTTCACCTTGGTCTGCAGCAAGTTACTCTCATAGCGCCGCGTGGCAGTCCTCACGACATTATCGCCCTTGTTGTAGAAATTAACGTCCGTGGTAATCATCGCGCGAACGTAGTACTTCTTATCTGTACGCACCATGCTCTCGATGGGATTTTTCACATATGTCCAATATTCACCATCGCGCTCAAGCGTCCAGAAATTCAGGCGATAGCGATCATTCACCGGTTTGACCGTTACGTTCAGCGAAGCCGAAGTCCAAGTATCGCTTAGCGTTGCAGCGCCTGGAAAATCGGTATCGGCATAGAGGTTTTTTAGAGTATCGGCTCCCGTATCGTTTTTAACGTTGTGCGAGTACGCGTTAAGGGGACTCACGACAAGGGTTTCCTTCGTGAAGCGCGTGCCACACGTTTCATAACTATCCTTTATACCGTGGTCAACATGCTCCGGGCCCCAGTGGACGACGTTTTCACGCACGAAGGTACTACCGACGTTTTCCTCAAAGGGCGTTTGATAGCGATTCCAAACGGAACAAAGTAGCTTGCTGTCCGTAAACTCATGGTTGGTATAAGCCCGAACGTAATAATCCACTCGGTACTCAAAGCGGGCGATGTAGGTATGCGGCGCGGTTAAATCGACATCGGCGGGGAGCGTATAGCTGGGGTCGCGGCTTACGCGCACCTCGAGCGGGGCATCCTCGGTTCCCTTGTTTTCATACCAACCCAGGAAACGATAGCCGTCGGGCAGCTGGCCCTCCTCGGATATAGCTTTACCGGATACGTCGAGCACCTGTACGGTATACGCGCTTGTGCCATCTTCTGCAGTCTCAACCTTAACGTCAGTTTTGCCCACACCGTCGCGCCGAGTCTGATCGTCGGTTGCATCCTGCTCATTGCCCTCAAACACCGTCATGATGTTCGACACATAGTCGGTGTACACCGGATAAAAATCGGTAGGACCAAGCACAGTGATCTCGGTACCGGCAGGATAGAACGCGCCGGCATTTTTTAGCTCGGCGAGCTGGGTCGAGGTAATGGCTGCATAGCCACCGTTCATCTGAGCCTCTTCGCTCGGCTTCGTTGTCCAACCGATAAAGGTGGCGCTGGAAGACAGCGTGCCACGATCGGTAGGAGCGGCGGGGTTGAGCTTCGCGCCGTAGCGATACCAATCGCCCGATTTGTCGTGTGCAGTGCCGCTCTGGCAATCGAGCGTTTCGCCCTGGACGTTATAGAACAGCACCTGCGCCTCGTACGAAGCGATAAACAGGTCATTGCCCTTAAAACCGTCGACCCCCTTGGCATTATCGGCGGTATAGGTCGACGTATGCTCGTGTGCCTCGCTCTTCTGGACCTGCTTGCCGGCAGCCACAGCATCGGCATCGGTCTTGCCGTCAAACCAGCTGTTGTCTTGTCCAATTCGATTCACACGCACATCGGGCTCACGGAACCAGCCCATGAAGCGATAACCGCCGTTGGCATCGGTCAAGCCCTTGGGCTTTGCGGAGGTATCCTGCCTAAACGTCACCGATGTATCGCCCTGGGCCAAGCCCTGAGCCGTTCCCGCCAGCACGGCGCTCACGGCAAAGGCATACGGGTCCGAGGTCGCCTGATCAATACCAAGTTTGGTTGCCTCGATGGTCGCGGTACCCGCACCGGGAAAATCGATCGTCGCCTTAACGCTCTGGCCATGCACGGGAATCTTCAGCTTGTAATCCATCGCCCACTCATTGGTGTGCTGGCCACCCAGGGCATCGTCGTTGTCGGTCGAGCGCATGGTGCCGGCACAAAAATCGTAGTCGTGCTCCTCCCACAGCTCACGCGTGGTGTAGCGCTCGTCGTCCCATGGACCATAGCTGTCGCCCTTGGTGGTACCGTCGCCGCCAAAAGAGGGGATCTTTTTCTTAGCCGCGGTACCCTGGCTGCTGCCTTTTAGGCTCACGCTCGGCTTAAAGTAGCACTCGGTGACCGTGGCATCATCCTTGTTGGCACGCGCGGCAATACCGCCCAGGTTCACATCGTTTTGAATGATGGGGATCACGGCGATGGGATTGTACTGACGCGAGCTCAAGTCACCCGCAAAATGGCTTCGAACGAGCTCGTTGCCCTTTTCGGTTAGAATACGACCCGCCAAGCCACCCGTCCACGCACGCGTCACGGCGACGACGCCCACATATGACGCGGCATAGCTGTAGCACTGCGCCGTCGAGAAGCAGTCGATAATCTTGGCCTCGCCCGCCATGCAGCCCACAAAACCCGAGGCGTACACGTTGTTGCCGCCCAGGGCGCCAATGGCCACGTCGTACTTATTGGTGACGTCGGTCATGCCAATCGAGCCATCATCTTTGCGCGTAGGCGTAACGCGGCAGTACTCAATCGTCGAATTTGTAACGTAGCCGGCAAACGCCGCCATATACAGACCCTCACCGCCGAGCGCCTGCACGCCCGAGGTCGTGTTGTTAACGGCGCGGCCACCACGTACCTCGCAGTTATAGAGGGTACAGCCGTCGAGCTCGCCGGCGATGAGACCGCCCTCAAAGCCTGCGTTGGTAATGAGGTTGAGAGCATTGTTGGCGCAGGTCACGTGCAGCGTGCTCTCCATGACCATAACGTTTTCGAAACGCGTTTTGACGGCCTTGCCCACGATAATGCCACCGCGGAAGTCCGCCCACACGTTGGCGTCCTTGACCAGGAAGTTTTTGATGGTGGCGCCGTTGGTCTCGGCAAAAAATCCCGTATCGCGCTCGGGGTCAAAAGCGTCTTTATCGTAGTTCAGGCCCTCAACGGCGTGGTTTTGACCATCGAACACGCCCTTAAACGGATGCTCCTTGTTGCCAAACGACAGATGCTTAACGGTGTCTGCAACGATGGTTTTCATGTCGTCGCTGTCAAGCTCAATGTCGTTATCGAGATAAACGTGCCAGCCGGACGTATCGCGCTCGCGCGACAGCGCCACACACGACAAAAAGTCAGCCTCGTTTTTGATGTGGAATTCGATTTTGGCCTCGGGCACATCCTCGGCATGCACCACCGTTGGCAGCGCCATAACGCAGCAAAGGGCAATCGCTGCGACGGCAACCAGCCTGCTAAGCATACCCCGGTTCATATTCTTGATCTTCATAGGCTAGTTCGCCTCCGGCCAACCCACAACGTCAAGTACGTCGAGGGCGGTATCGCTTGTCTGCTGGTTTTTGGCCTGCACGGCCTGAACATCGATATCGAGCTTGAATGAGCCGCCGCGCGCGGCATCGTGGTAGTCGCCCACAAATCGCAGCGAGTCCATAAGGCTTTCCGTCATGGCGCCGGGGTCGAGCATGCCGCCACGCCCGGCCAATCCACGGTAGTAGTACCACCCATCGCCGCCGTCGATCCACGGGGACCCCTCGTCCGCGTTCACATGAAACGCAACGCTGCCCGAGGCATCCGCGCTCGAACCGTCGGGCGCCACCGACGTCATGCGCAGGCGCGCGCGAACGTACTCAGGCTGCGCGCCGACGTTCTCCACGCGCACAATGCGGCTGATGTCAGAACCCCCGGCCTTGGTGTCGGGATAGTCACCGTGCTCGTTGGGATCAAACGGAATCTCCTCGCCCTGCACGTTGAGGGTGTATTCGCAGACTCGTACCTTCACGCTGCCAAACGATAGGACGTTGTTCGCCGGAACCATATCAACGGTAAAAGCCAGCGTGCCGCACAGGCACGACAGGGCCAACAGCGCCATCGCAGCAAGCGCCAAGGTGCGTTTCTGATTGTCGGAAAGATTATTGAGCATTACGTTCGCCAGTCGTCGATAAAAAGGGGGACCGAGATCCCAGCCCGAAAATGGGGATGGGGAGCGGGCCGGGATCTCGGTGGAGGGGGATTAAGCCTGAGTCTTAGCCCATTCCTTGGCCTGCTTAAGGGCATTCTGCGCGTCAGCATTTTCACCCTGCTCGGTGCCATTCTGGCCCGCGCCAAAGATGTAGGCAGAGACCGTCATCGTGGGAGCCTGTTTCGGGTCAGTAGTAGTCTCGACAACATCGGTGTTGTTCATGGCAGAGGGAATCGTCACGGCAGTGAAAAGCTCATCGGTATAAACGTCCTGCGCTGCTTTGTTGGCTTCGAGCTTTGCAGGCAGGTTCTCTGCGGCAGGGTTCTTGGAGTACATAAACAGACCGCTCACGTACTGGTTGCCAGAGTTGTCAGATTGGTTGGTCTTGACTTGACCCTCAACGGGCTTCCAATTCGTATTTTTGAGCGTAAAGTACGGGGTCTTTTCAAGGCTGGTGCCAGGCTTGACGATGGCATTCTTTACGTAAATGAATACGTATGCATCATCAGAGCCAGCCTTGATGCCGACATTGGGGTTCTTGGCCACAGTGGCGCCAGGAACCATCTTGGAGTTGACAACCCACTGGGTCTCGAACAGGTAGGCCTTTTCAGTGTTCGGATTATCGGGGGCCGGTTTCTCGGGATCGGTCGGATCAGGCTTGTTTTCCGGGTGGCCAAAGCTACCCACCGTGAACACGTTGTCAATGTGCTCCTGCGCCGTCAGCCATGCATAGGTACCCACGCCGGCAGCCAGCACCAACAGCAACAGGGCGGCAATGATGCCGTAGCGCTTTTTCTTCTTGTTTTCCATCGTTCTCTTCCTTTCGAGAATCGTTTTCCCCGGCAACGGCCCCTACCGCCGCCGACGCTTTTCCCTGCCGCTATGAACGCCGCTCCCTCGCATGCACGCGGGTATGCTTGCCCGCAGGCTCGTCGGGAACCATCCGATCGAGCACAATCGACGCCGCGGCCAGCAGCGCCAGAACGGCCACCACAACAAGCAAACCGGGCATCGTCGTGCAATATGCGTTAACGAAGCCCAGGTAAGGGACACAAAAAGAAACAGTGCCGATAACACTCGAAAAAGGCGTCTGCTCGGCATCGTGCATGATGCTTCCGTCTGCATTTTTGTTCGCAATTCCCTGCGTGCCGATCATCTGCGCGGCAGGGTCGATCTCGTACACCTGGTGCGTCACCACGGCGCCGTCCGATCGGTAAAAGGTTGCATTGTCGCCCACGGTAATATCCGTTGGCTCAACCTGGCGGACAAACACCATGGAGCCAACGGGAAGATCGGGTTCCATAGAGCCCGAGAGCACAGCAAAGGGCATGTATCCAAATGCACGAGGAACAAAAGAAACAACGGCAAGGGCTATGACAAGCGCGAACGCCAAGCTACTCAAAAGTGCAATAAATCGTTTGAGTCTACGCGCCGTCAAAGTGATAATTCATCCCCCTTGAGGACCTATTCGACCCATCCAAAGGTCAGCAAGTTTCAACAGGAACCGCAAGGCGCTTGAAAAGTGAGTCCGAAATAAGCCAATTTGGAATCTTTTCGTAATAAAAACATAGCGATGTGCTACACATTTTTCAATGTTTTGTCGCTAAATGCTACTAATTTTGGCGTAAGTGGTCATTTATCCCCAAATTGGTCTGCTTTATCCAATATCTGTGACTAACCCCCTACGCAACTTCCCCATAGAGGGATTATTTTTTGCGAAACTAAAATAATGGTACCCCCCCCCACATTAAAACAAATTGCTGGAAGTGTCCTTTATTTCCGACCCCTTTTACTGGAGTTTTATGACAGCCCCATGTAGTTCGCAGCCCATAACCCTCTGAAAACCGTGTCCCAGAATTCCCGTCCGGAGTGGGATGCGGCTTCCGCTTGTGCCCCCGTTGGGAAGCCGTATCCCGCTTCGATCACAAATTCCGGGTCGCACTTTCCGCCAAGACCCTCAACCGGAAACTTCATCCCATTTCTCGACCGAATGCTGGGATGTAGTTTCCACAGAGCCCTTCACCGGGAAACCGCATCCCATTCCAAAGGCAAATTCCGGGACGCAGCTTCCGCAACTCCACCCATCCGGAAATCCCATCCCACTCCGCACACATCCGGGCATAGAGCAATCAGCTTATTAGGCCTTCCATCAATAAAGGGGCGCCCTCGTGTCACGAAAAAAGCCTCGAGAACTTCGAGGCTTTCACATTTGTATTGTTTTGCACGAAGGACCACGAACGGCGAAGCTACTCTCCCAGCACGGCCTTCTTGGCGGCTGCAGCCATGTTGTCCAGGTCTTCCTTGGTGGGATGGTCCTTCGCGGCAACCCAGTTGTCGAGCAGCATCTTAAATCGGGCGTTGTCGGGATCTTGCTCGAGCATGGCCTCGTAGCGCTGTTTGACCGCAGGGCCCATCTTACCCTGACACATCGCCCAGCCCGCAAGCTCGGCATCCACGGCCAGATTGGAAGTTACGCGGTCGATAATCTGCTGGTAATAGCTCTGGTCGGCCCCAAAGCCGCAGGTGCCAAACAGGAACACGCGCTTGCCGTGCAAGGCAGAGAGCAACGCCGCGACCGAAGGCGTGCACGCGCCCTTGTCGCACCAAAAACCGACGAGCACCATGTCGGCCGCGCAGGCACCCTCTGCCTCGTGCGCGACCTGCTCCGGATCTGCATCATCGCTCAACGCGGCGGCGTGGACAAACTCAACGCCCGCAGCCTGCAGGGCGCGCTTGATCGCCCCCGAAACCATCCTGGTATTACCGCTCTTGCTGTTAACCACCAAAGCGCACGTCATAGTCACGCTGCCTCGTTTCCCCCAAAACTAAAGCCACTAATGCAATTTATTAGATGAATATCTTAGTACTAACGTGACAGATGTAAACCACCGTCTGTCGATTGGCGACGCAGACGACATCTTTGGACAGATTTCGAACAGTATGTACTTCGGATTGAAACCGCCACAGAACGTTTCACGAATGGCCGAAAAACTGTTTCACAAAACGCCGTCAAATTGTTTCACATAATATCGTCAATTTGTTTCACGGAATACCATCAAATTGTGTCGTGGTTTTTCATCAAAATGTTTTACGCGCTGGTAAGATGCTATAAAACAAAATGTTTCTTTGAATGGCGGGAAGTACGATGACTAGGTATATGAGTAGATGTATCGATCGCTCAATCGAACGCGATCTTGGCATTTTTGGTGCCGTGCTCATTCAGGGACCGAAGTGGTGCGGAAAGACGACTACGGCCCAGCGATTCGCTGAATCATCGTTGTCTCTCTCCGACCCTGCCGGAGACTTTGCCGCACTGCAGCTTGCCAGGATCGACCCAGCTCAAGCAATAGTCGGCGCAACGCCGAGACTCATCGATGAGTGGCAGGAAGAGCCAAAACTGTGGGACGCAATACGTTTCGAATGCGATCGTCGGACCGGTGAGCCAGGGCAGTTTTTGCTTACGGGGTCAGCAACACCAAACGACGCCGACCAACCGATGCACAGCGGCATCGGGCGCATATCACGTTTGCGCATGGAAACAATGACTCTGGCCGAACTCGGGGTTTCCTCAGGGGCGGTCTCGCTCGAAACGCTGCTTAACGGATGCCCCATCAAAGCGGCACTTGGATCCATCAACGGCATCGCCGATATCGCCGATTTGCTATGCCGTGGTGGTTGGCCTCAGGCGGTTGGCAAGACGACTGCCGATGCAATGCGTATATCCGCTGCCTACATCGACGGTGTCTGCGAATCGGATGTTTCGAGGGTTGACGGCGTGAAGCGTGACCCAGAGAAAGTCAGGGCTCTTCTGTCTTCGCTTGCGCGCAACGAATCCACTCTTGCCGGCGAAAAGTCTCTTGAGAAAGACCTCGGCGGTGAGGTATCGAGAAGTACGCTGCGGCGCTATACGGATGCCTTGCGCAGAATACACATCATCGATGATATCCCGGCTTGGCATCCGGCGCTCAGGTCTCCGGTAAAGCTGCGGCAAAGTGCAAAAAGGCACCTCGCCGACCCTTCGCTTGCCGTCGCACTGCTCGGAGCAAATCCAGAGTCATTGGCATCCGACCCGAAGACGCTGGGACTGCTCTTCGAATCCCTCGTCCTGCACGACCTTAAGGTCCTTGCAGCCGCAAATGACTCATCGGTGTCCCACTACCATGACGCCGACGATCTCGAGGTCGATGCCGTTATACACAGGCGCGATGGAACTTGGATTGCCGTGGAAATTAAACTCGGAAGTCCGCAGATCCCCGAGGCATCTGCAAACCTGCTTCGACTCGAGCGCAAACTTGTCGAGCGTGGCGAGAGACCACCCGCGGCCAAGCTCATCGTCATCGGGTTCGGCATGCCAGCCCATACAACGCCCGAGGGCATTATCGTTGCCCCCGTTGACACACTCGCGCCCTAGCGCTGCATTACATGCCCCACGGGCTTGCTCACTGGGCGAATTGGCTGCGGTAGAGTTCGGCGTAGAAGCCGTCTGCCGCTAGCAGCTCGTCGTGCGTGCCGCGCTCGATAATCCGTCCGTCGCGCATCACCAGAATGCAGTCGGCATTGCGGATCGTCGACAGGCGATGCGCCACCACAAAACTTGTGCGGCCAGCCATGAGCTCGTCGAATGCCGCCTGAACCTGCAGCTCGGTGCGCGTATCGATGCTCGAGGTCGCCTCGTCCAGCAGCAAGATCGCCGGGTCGGTGAGCATGGCGCGCGCGATGCACAGCAGCTGTTTTTGACCTTGGCTAAACGTGCCGCCGTCCTCGCCGATCACCGTATCGTAGCCGCCTGGCAGCTGCACGATAAACTTGTGCGCATGCGCGCGCTTGGCAGCCTCGATAACCTGTTCGCGCGTGGCATCCGGGCAACCGTAAGCGATGTTTTCCGCCACGGTGCCCTCAAACAGCCAAGTGTCCTGCAGCACCATGCCAAAGGCACGGCGCAGGCTTGCGCGCGTGTAGTCACGCGAGGAACGGCCATCGACCGCAATGCGACCGGCGTCGATATCGTAAAAGCGCAGCAACAGGTTGATGAGCGTTGTCTTGCCACAGCCCGTGGGGCCGACCAGGGCAAAGCGCATGCCGGGCTTGGCATCGATGCAGATATCCTGCAGCAGCTTGCGGTCGGGCACGTAGCTAAAGTCCACGTGCTCAAAGGTCACCTCGCCCTGTGGGGCAGCAAGCTCCACGGCATCTGGCGCATCGGGCTCTTGCTCACGGGCGTCGAGCAGTGCAAACATGCGGCGCGCCGAGGCATACGCCGTCTGGATTTGCGTAATGACGTTGGTGACCTCGTTGAACGGCTTGGTGTACTGGTTGGCGTAGGACAGGAAAATCTGCACGCCGCCCACCGTAAGCGCCGCGGGCACACCCGTGATCACGCCGGCGCAGCCGATCACGGCGACCACGGCGTAGATGATGTTGTTGATAAAGCGCGTGCCGGGGTTAGAGAGCGAGCCCATAAACTGCGCGCGCTCACCTGCCGTATAAAGCTCGGCGTTGAGAGCATCGAAGCGCTGCTGAGCGCTCGAGCCGTAGGCAAACGCGTCCACGAGCTTTTGCTCGCCCACGTATTCCTCGATATGGCCACCGAGCTGGCCTTGGATGCGCTGCTGGGCCGTAAAGCTCTTGTTGGAGAGCTTGGCGATGGCGCCGGCCGCAAAGATGGAAAGCGGCGTGACGAGCACCACCACGAGCGTCATGGTCAGATTGATGGAAAGCATAAACGCAAGCGTGCCCACGATGGTGATGACGCCGGTAAAGAGCTGCGTAAAGCCCTGCAGCAGACCGTCGCCCACCTGGTCGACGTCATTGACCACGCGGCTCATAAGGTCGCCGTGGGCATGACTGTCGATAAAGCTGAGCGGCATGCGGCTGAGCTTGTCACTTGCCTCCACGCGCATGTCACGCACCGTTTCGTAGGACAGGCGGTTGACGCAATAGCCCTGCAGCCACTGGAAGGACGCTGCTCCCACCACGACGAGCGCGAGTTTGGTAACGAGCAGCAGCAGCGCATCGAAGTCCACCTGGCCCGCGGCAACGATCAGGTCGATGCCCTCGCCAATGAGGATGGGCGTGTAGAGCTGCAGGATCACCGAGACGGCGGCACTCACAAACGACGCTGCAAACGAGACGCGGTGCGGACGAACATAGCCCAGCAGGCGGCGAGTCACCGCACCGGCGGGATAGCGCTCGGGGTCGCCGGGCTGGCGCGGACCGTCACCCAGGTCGTTGAGGTTATCGTTGCCGGACACGTTGGCCGTCATCGTGGCGACCGAACCGGAGGAAGTGTACGGATTCATTTAGCAGCCCTCCTTTGCGCAGACGGATGCGGGGGCGGTCGGAGCGGACGCGAGTCTTGGGGTGGGCGTGGGCGTCGTGCTCCCCTGCTGGCCCTCGAGCTCCTCGCGGCGCAGCTGCGACTGGCAAATCTCGCGATAGAGCTGGCAGGTCGCGTACAGCTCATCGTGCGTGCCCAGGCCCGCGACCGAACCGTGATCGAGCACGCAGATCATGTCGGCGTCGCGCACGGTCGAAACGCGCTGGCTCACGATGACGGTTGTGAGCGGCAGCCCGCCCTCGGCGGCACCGCGCACGCTGCGCTCGCGGATGGCGTGGCGAAGCGCCGCGTCGGTCTTAAAGTCGAGCGCCGAGGCAGAATCGTCCATGATCAGAACCTGCGGCGAGCCCACTAAGGCGCGCGCGATAGTCAGGCGCTGGCGCTGACCGCCGCTAAAGTTCTTGCCGCCCGCCTCGACCGGGGCATCCAGGGCTTGGGGCTTGTTGCGCACGAACTCGCTCGCCTGCGCCATGTCGAGCGCCGCCCAGAGCTCCTCGTCGGTCGCCGACTCGTCACGCCAGGTCAGGTTGCTGCGGATGGTGCCGCTCACCAGCGACGCTCGCTGCGGAACGGTCGCGACCACATGGCGCAGCTGATCGAGCGGCCAGGTGCGCACGTCGGCGCCCATCACGCTCACACTGCCGGCGCCCGCATCGTACAGGCGCGGGATAAGCGAGACGAGCGTGGACTTGCCGCTGCCCGTACCGCCAATAATGCCAAGCGTCTTGCCCAGCGGGAGCTCCAGGGTCACATCGTTGACGGCGTTGGCAGCGCCAGCGCCAAAGGAGAAGCTCGCATGACTCAAGCTCAACGCGGGAACCGGAACAGCGTTGCCCATCGCGCTCGGCTCGGGCAGTGCGACCGGCTCGTTGCCCTCGTCGGTGATGCTCGGCACGCAGTTGAGCACCTCGTTGATACGCGAAGCACTCGCGCTCGCCTTGGTAAAGACCACGACCAGGTTGGCGACGTACACGATGGAGGTCAGGGTCTGCGTCATGTAGTTCACAAACGCCATGACCTGGCCCTGCGTAAGCTCGCCCACGTTGACCTGGATGCCGCCCACCCACAGGATGGCGCACACGCCCAGGTTCATCACCAAAAACGTGACGGGATTAAGGATTGACGAGAGCTTGCCCACCGCGATGGCGGTATTGGCCTGGTCATCGGCGGCTTGGGCAAAACGCTCGCGCTCGTGGTCCTCACGCACAAAGGCGCGAACAACGCGGGCGCCCGAAAGCCCCTCGCGGCAGATAAGCGCGATGCGGTCGAGCTTTGCCTGCAGCTGCTTGTAGTAGGGAATGCAGCGCGCCATGACAAACCAAAACACCAGGCCGATGGCGGGCGTGCAAATCAAAAAGATCATGCCGAGCTTAAGGTCGATGGCAAGGGCCGCGCACATAGAGCCCACCGCCAAGAAGGGCCAGCGGATGAGCATGCGCACGCCCAGCGCCACGGCAAGCTGCACCTGGTTGACATCGTTGGTGATACGCGTGATGAGCGACGGCGTGCCAAAGCGATCGAGTTCGGCATAGCTCAGCTTGTTGATGTGCTGGTAGAGTGCGCCGCGAATGTCAGTACCCATGCCCTGCGAGGTGAGCGCCGCCATCTTTTGGCAGACGAGCGTAAACGAGATGCCGATCACGGCCATGGCGGCAAGCACCATGCCGTAGTGGACGACGGCGTCCACGTCGTGCGAGCCAATGCCCTTATCGATCATCTGGGCAATCACCAGCGGCGTCAGCAGGTCAAAGATCACTTCGATCAACTTGCACGCAGGGCCGATCACCATATATCGGCGAAACTTACCACCAAAACGCCTGAGCAACTCAATCATGTATAGGCGCTCCCTATCATCATCCACATTCAATTCGAACCATGATAGTACCGCCACCCCAAAAGAAGCGTAAACAACTCGTCATTTCTAACGGGATTCAGTTTTCAGAGGAGCATACGCGCACACCCAGCCAGTGGCGGGCCAATCGCTTGGTATACTTACATTAGTGCTACCAAGTTAGTCGCCGACCCTTGAAATGAGGTGCCGAGATGAACGACATTCTCGCGAGAAGAGCAAGACGAACAACCTTGGGCATCGCCCTTTCCGCGGCACTTATCGCGGGAATCGCCCCCGCAACGGCGATCGCGGCAGAAACCAGTTCCCCCACCGGTGCGGCCGTTTCGCAGACGAGCGCCGCCAACGGCAATTCGGGCGCCCCGCAGACAGAAGACGCGGCCGCCGCAAAAGAAAAAGCGTATGCAGCCATGCAGGAAGCGCTCAAAAAACTCGAGGCCGCAAAAGACGCCGCAAGTCCCGAGAAAATTGCGAGATTCAATGATGACATTGCCCGTTTTCAAGAGCTCCGCGACAAGATGGCGGCGCAAGCCGCCGAAGAGAGGGGACTCCTTCCCACCATGCAAGCGGACATCGATGCAGCCCAAGCCAAATACGACGGGGCCATCAACCGGGTATGCGAGCTCCAGGCAGAATTAGACAAGAAACTTGAGATGCTTAAGACACTCGAAGCACTCGGCTACGAGGAGTTTGTCGAAACTGTTAAACAGCAAATAAAGCAGTTGCACAGTGAGATCGTAACGGCAAAAGCGCAAGTAGGCCATTGCGAAGAGGAGCTCCGCGAGTTCCAGTACCGCCTCAGAAATCAGGAAAGACGAGTTAATAACTGTGAACGTGCTGTAGAGAAATATAAAGGCGATATCGACCGGTTCATAGCCTGGCGAGATGCGCTCCTCGACAATTTGAAAAAAGCGCAAACGGCCTATGACGACGCCTGCAAGGCATACGAAGAGGCAAAGGCCGCGGCAGACAAGGCCACCTCGCCCGAGATAACGCAACCGACCGAGACGACGCCTCCCTCCAACTCGGCGCAACCGGCCGAGGCGACACAGCCCACCGGCTCGCCCGCGACCGGCAAAAATACCCCGCCAAGCTCCACCAAGCAGGCGAACTCGAGCAGCGGCAAGCAAGCAGATACGACCGCCGGCAAGCTCGCGAACACGAGCGACGCAGCGCCGAGCGCAATCACACTCGCAGGAATCGCCGCCGCAGGACTCGGAATAACCGCCACAGCCACACGCCGCATCAAGAACTCAAGGTAGCTGCCAGAGCATACTACCTTCGCCAATCCACAAACCCAGAGACAAAAGAGGCCCGTTTCCCCAACCCAGGGAAACGGGCCTCTTTACTTGAAAAAAGCCACAGATGGTAATGTCGCCGTCTCTTGAACCGCGCAGCCATCAATGCCCAGACAACACTAGCAAGCCGCGTTCCTTAAGGGATAGATTTAATGGCTGTTAATCAAAGGATATACGCGCGCGCCCGATCAATGGCGGGCAAACCGCCTGATATACTTACATTAGTGCTACCAAGTTAGTCGCCGACCCTTGAAATGAGGTGCCGAGATGAACGACATTCTCGCGAGAAGAGCAAGACGAACAACCTTGGGCATCGCCCTTTCCGCGGCACTTATCGCGGGAATCGCCCCCGCAACGGCGATCGCGGCAGAAACCAGTTCCCCCACCGGTGCAGTTGCCTTGCAGACGGAAGATGCGGCCGCCGCAAAAGAAAAAGCGTATGCAGCCATGCAGGAAGCGCTCAAAAACCTCGAGGCCGCAAAAGACGCCGCAAGTCCCGAGAAACTTGCGGAAATCGATGATGACATTGCCGCATTTCAAGAGATCTACGACATGGTGGTGACGGAAGCCGCCAAACGGAGGGAACCCCTTCCCGCCATGCAAGCGAACGTCGATGCAGCCCAAGCCAAATACGATGAGGCCCACAACCGGACAAGCGGCCTTCAGGCAGAATTAAATAAGGCAATCGACGACGGAGCTTCTAACGAAACTATTAAGCAGTTGCGAAGTGAGATCATGTCGGCAGAAAGGCGAGAAAAATCTTGTGAAGATGATCTTCACCACTGCCAACGCCGGCTCGAAAGCCAGGAAAGACAGGTTCAGTATTTCGAAAGTGAGGCAGAGGAAGCCAAAGCCCACATCGATGAGGACGTAGCCAAGCGAGATGCGCTCCTCGGCGATTTGGAAAAGGCGCAAGCGGCCTATGACGACGCCTGCAAGGCATACGAAGAGGCGAAAGCCGCGGCAGACAAGGCCGCCTCGCCCGAGATAGCGAAACCCGCCGAGACGACAAAACCCTCCAGCTCAGCGCAGCCGGCCGAAACGGCACAGCCCGCCAGCTCGCCCGCGACCGGCAAATACGCTCCATCGAGCTCCACCAAGCAAGCAAATGCAGACGGCAAGCTTGCAAATACGGGCGACACGACGCCTAGTGCAATCGTACTCGCAGGAATCGCCGCCGCAGGGTTCGGAATAACCGCCACAGCTACACGCCGCATCAAGAACTCAAAATAGCCGACAGAGCATTCTGCCTTCACCAATCCACAAGCCCAGCGACAAAAGGAGGCCCGTTTCCCCAACCCAGGGAAACGGGCCTCTTTACTTGTAAAAACAAATGGTAATGCCACTGTCTCTTGAAGCACATCGCCACCGCGCTCCAAACAATGCCAACGAGCAGCATTCCTTAAGGGATAGATTTAATTAGGCTAACGCGCCTTTACGGGTGTTTTTTGGACGAAGTGGTCCCGGTGCCGGCGGGCTGTTTGGTAGTCGAGCGATCCCGCAGGCAAAGCCGAGGACCAGCGAGACACCAAACAGCCCGCCGGCACCGGGACCGCATCGCGGCACCAAAAAAGCGCCCGTGCGCTCGATGGATTCGGATGCCCGACAGAGGCTCCTTATGGCTGCTTCCTTCCGGACCTGACCAGATTCGGAACATGTCGTCATCCGAACCCATCGAACGCGCTAGGCGCTCGGTATATCTTACCTGCTCCCGCCCGATGGGGCAAGACAGCTAATTTGGGACGGGGCTTTTTTGACTACTTTTTGACTGGGGGCATCAGATTGGCGAAAGTAGTCAAGAAAGCCCCGTCCCAAATAGACTGGTCTGACGTTGCGCCACGAAAAGGGCCTATCTACTACGTTTAGGTCGCAGGGGTCGACCATAGCCGGCTTTTTCGGAAATCGGCAAGCTCTCTACCTGCGGTTTTGTTTTTGCAAATTCCGGGATGGTCGAGGGTGACCGGTTTAACGTAGTAGATTACCGCATTTCATGGCAGACGGTCCGACCCAAAGCACAAGGCGACCAGCCTCGGATGGCCATTCACGAAGTTGCGGTGGAATACGGACTGAATTGGCGCCTTAAAGGCAAAAACACTCCGTATTTCACCGCAAGTTATTGGGGAGGGATTGGTTTTAGAGGCGGCCAAGGTCGTAGGCTCGCGCGGCAGACTCGCCGGCGCAGATGAGGTTGGTTGCAGCTTCTTGCGGATCGAGCGCCCGCTCCAGGTCCATGGGCTTGCGACAGATCGGCAGGACAAGGTCGATGCCCTGCTCGTACACCGCATCCAGGTTGTCGGCGCGACCGCCCACGACAGCGGCCACCGGCTTGCCATATCGCTTGGCACGGCGGGCCACACCCACCGGCGCTTTGCCGGCGGCAGATTGCTCGTCCATATTGCCCTCGCCCGTTATGACCAGGTCGACATCGCGCACATGTTCGTCAAACCCAATCAGATCGAGCACCGTCTCCACGCCCGAGCGTAGCTCCGCACCGAGCGCCAGTAACGCCGCGCCCAAGCCACCGGCAGCGCCCGCTCCGGGCACGCCGAGCACCGAGCCAAATGTCCGTGCGCCCTCGGGTGTGCGCAACAACCCCTGGGCCCGAGCCTCGACAATTGCCGTATCGAGCAGACGACCGTAGCCGACCATCCAGCTGTCGCACCTGCTCAGCGCCTCGGCGTCACCCGTCGGCAAGCCTTTCTGCCCGCCAAACACCGCCAATGCGCCCCGACGCCCTACGAGCGGATTCTCGACATCCGAAAGCACAACGATATGAGCGCCATCCAAAGCCTGAAGCGCTGGCGCCAAATCAACGCTCGCCACCTGCTCAAGGCCGGCAAGACCGGGGGCGACATCGCAGCCCCGATCATCGACCACACGCGCGCCCAGCGTCTGCAGCATGCCGGCGCCGCCGTCGTTGGTGGCGCTGCCGCCCAAGCCAATATAGATAGTCTTTGCACCCGCGCGAACCGCATGAAGCATCAGTTCGCCCACGCCATAGGTCGAAGCCGCAAGCGCCGACGACTCCGTGCAAGGCGAATACCCAATGCCGGCCGCCTCGGCCATCTCGATGACCGCGGACTCGCGCTCGACATCAGCCAGCATCCGGGCAGGCACACGCTCGCCCAAGGGACCTGCAACCTCGCAGGTCACAAGCTCGCCACCGCAGGCGGCAACGGCGTCGAGCGTTCCCTCGCCGCCATCTGCCAGCGGCAATGTGCACACCTCGGCATCGGGCCAAACGCGGCGCACGCCTTCGGCAACCGCCGCCTCCGCCCGCGCACTCGACACGCTGCCCTTAAAGGAATCAATCGCCAACAGCACACGGCGAGGCCGGCGCTGCACGGGACCAAAGTCGAGCGTCTCGCCGGCAAGATCCTCGCCGTCAGCAAGGGCCTCGGCGTGGGCGACATGCGCCTCAAGGTTTGCACCGCAGCCGCAACCGACGCCATCCGCACCGCGCAAACCGGCAAAATAGTTGCTCAACACCTCACGACACTCGTCTGCCAGCACGCCAGCCGTCACGTTAAACCGATGATTCAGGCGCGAGTCGGCATTCAGGTCATACAGCGAACCCAGTGCGCCGGCCTTGGCATCGGCCGCGCCATACACGCAGCGCCCCACGCGCGCGTTGACCATAAGTCCCGCACACATGCAGCAGGGTTCGAGCGTCACGTAGACCGTACAGTCGGAAAGGCGCCAGCGGCCAAGCGCCTGGGCAGCGGCGCACAGGGCCGCGAACTCTGCATGCGCCGAAGGGTCCTGGTCGAGCTCGCGCCGATTGTGCGCCCTCGCGACGATCTCGCCGTCGCGCACCACTACGGCTCCGATGGGCACCTCGCCCACCGCCGCGGCGGCTCGCGCCTCGGCCAGCGCCTCGCGCATGAACTTCTCGTCGATTTCGGTGATCGTCATCGTTCGCCTTCCCTGTTGCAAATTCAAAACGATGCTATCATTACGACTCACGGAGAGATGGCAGAGCGGTTGAATGCGGCGGTCTTGAAAACCGTTGAGCGCGAGAGCGTTCCGGGGGTTCGAATCCCCCTCTCTCCGCCACTTTTAGTGATGCACCGGTGTCATGGTCCGCTCAAACAGCGCATCGACCACGTCGGCCATCTCGGGTCGACGCTCAAGATCGTGGCCCGATTCCCACCATATCGTGAAAAGTCGAATAATACCGCCGGCGACAAACTCAGACGTCGTCTCGAGTGACACGGGGGCCAGGGCATCCTCGGCAAGCACGTTCATCACACGCTCGCGGATGGAGCGGGCAATACGGTCGCAAATAACGTCGGTCAGCATTCCCGACATGCTGCTCGCCAAAATGTTGTCCATGAGCTGCTCATGGGCCAGAATCAGGTCCATGGCATCGTCCAAAATCGCGTGCCGGAGCGCGCGCACGTCCTCGGCAGACACTGTGCCGGCCTCATCGGGCTGTTTTTGCGGCAAGCCGGACATGAGCTCATCGATATAAAAGGCAAAGTAATCGTTCTTGTCGCGAAAGTGCTTGTAGAACGTCGTGCGGCGAATCATGGCGCGGTCGCACAGCATGGCAACCGTCAGGTCCTCAAAACGATGCTCCTCGAGAAGCTCGGTGAAAGCATCGAACAGGGCACGGTAGGTTTTCTTAATGCGAAGGTCCACTGGTATCGCCATCCTCAGGGCAAAGACAACACTCGTCAATCTGTCGCATATCTTACACCTGTACCTCGCGCGTTTTACCCCGGTGCCGACCCCGCCGAAAACATAACGCTTACCGGAAAGTTCGGCACGGCAAAACGTTGCGGGTATACTAGTAGCGTTATACCAACGGCAGCTGGCGCATGCCGCCGCGGCCATTCGAAACGGAGACATCATGATTACCGTCATCATCGGCATCGTTGTTGTCATTGTGATTGTCTGCGCCATCGCCGGCATCTACAACAACATGGTCACCAAGCGTAACCGCATCGATAACGCCTGGCAGAACATCGATACGCAGCTGCAGCGCCGCAACGACCTGATCCCCAACCTGGTCGAGACCGTCAAGGGCTACGCCAAGCACGAGCAGGAGACGCTCTCCGCCGTGATCAGCGCGCGCAACACCGCCGTCAAGGCCACCACGCCCGAGGCCAAGATGGAAGCCGACAACGTGCTGACCGGTGCGCTGCGCCAGCTCTTCGCCGTAGCCGAGGCCTATCCCGATCTTAAGGCAAACACTAACTTTACGCAGCTGCAGGCATCGCTCGAGGATACCGAGAACAAGATTAGCTATGCACGCCAGAGCTACAACGACTGCGTGCTCAGCTACAACAACGCCATCCAGACGTTCCCGGCTGTCATCTTTGCCGGCATCTTCCAGTTTAAGGAGCGCCAGGGCTTCGAGGCCGCCGAAGCAGCCCGCCAGGCCCCGACCGTCAAGTTCTAGTAGTTTGACAGCGCATCTTTAATCGGCCAAATGCATAAACCGCCCTGTCGAATGCATACTTCGACGGGGCGGTTTCCTTTTTCGCGAAGGTCCCCCTCTAAGTGCCGTGCATTTTTAGGAGTATTCAACATAACCAAGGGCTTCGGGCGCCGCGATAAATGCCAAAGAGCGCAAATATCCCTGCAAATCAAACGCTGTCAGCCCATAACCCCGCCCATCATTCGTAGAAAACATCGAGAAATCCCGATTTTTTGCCCGAGGCCGGTATGCAGGGGCCTTCGATTGCAGAATACTCGCAAAAATGCACGTCGCCACCACCCCCACATGGCGCGAACCAAAACAAAAGCGCGGCCTAAAAGGCCGCGCGCCATCTTTAATTCAGATCTATATTGCCCGTAACGGCAGCGCCGAGGTAACGCAGGCCCGAGGGCAACCTTCCTTTCCGGCGCACTCCGCAGGACGAAAGAACCTCCGCCGCACGAAGTGCGCAGCGGAGGTTCTTTCATGTCCGAGGACGCGCCGGAAAGGAAGGTTGCCCTCGGGCCGAACAGCTATGGCAGCTTACGCGACGGTGTAAACCCAGTCGTGCTTATCCTCGACAGCACCAGATTGGATGCCGGTCAGGGTCTCGCGGAGCTTCTTCATCACAGGACCGATCTCGGTGTAGCCAGCCGGGAAGGTCACGGTCTCATCGGCACCGTAAACCTTATTGTCGATCTCGCCCACCGGGGAGATGACGGCGGCGGTGCCGCACAGGCCGCACTCCACAAAGGTGCCGGCCTTGACCTCGGCCCACTCGACGGGGCGCTGGTCGACGGTTATGCCCAGGTCCTGAGCAACCTGAACGAGCGAGCGACGGGTGATGGAGGGCAGGATGGAGTCAGTGTGCGACTGCGGAACGACGAGCGTGCCGTCCTCCTTCACGAACAGGACGTTAGCGCCACCGGTCTCCTCGACATAGGTGCGGGACTCGGAGTCGAGATACAGGTTCTCGGCATAGCCCTCGCGATGGGCCTCCATCGTGGGCTTGAGGGACATGGCGTAGTTGAGGCCAGCCTTGATGTTGCCGGTGCCGTGCGGTGCGGCGCGGTCGTACTCGGAAACGCGCAGCTTGACGGGCTTGAGACCACCCTTAAAGTACGGACCGACCGGGGTCACGAGGATGCGGAACGTGTACTCAGGAGCGGGAGCCACGCCGATCACGTCACCGGAGCCGATCATAAACGGACGCACGTACAGGGTCGCGCCGGAACCGAAGGGCGGAACCCAGGCGGCGTTGGCAGAAACGACCTGCTTGACGGCCTCAACGAACTTGTCCTTGGGGAACGGGGGCATCTCGAGGCGCTGCGCAGAGTTGTACATACGCTCGGCGTTCATGTCGGGACGGAAGCAGACGATGCTGCCATCCTCGGCGGTGTAGGCCTTCAGGCCCTCAAAGACCTCCTGGCAGTAATGGAAGATGCCACCGCACTCGGAGACATGCAGGGTGTGGTCGGTGGTCAGGCCGCCCTCGTCCCACTCGCCATCCTTCCAATGAGCCTCGTAGCTGTAATCGGTTTTCATGTAGCCAAAGCCGAGGCTACCCCAATCGATATCCTTCTTCTCGACAGTCATATGTCGCTCCTTACATACACAGTTGCATACTCGCGAACCCGCACGCAAAGACCGAAGCCGACCGCGTCGCAACGTCGCACGCCCGGAGCGTAGAGCCGGACGGGACACGCGAACGGCATCAAAGCCGATGGCACGTCGATTCGCATGCACGAGATTGTACTCCCCGTACGCGTCTGATAAAACGCTTTTCTTTAACTAAGTAAAGTATTTTCATTTGACCGAAGCAGAAAGGCCCGCCACCGTAAAGGGTGACGGGCCTCAACGGCACGGTTTGCGCGCTGGCTCGAGCTACGCGTTCTTTTTGCCCAGCTTAGCCTTAACCAGACCGACCACGGTCGGGATGATCGACACGGCGACGATGCCGATAATCAGCAGCTCAAAGTGCTCCTGCACAAAGGGGATGCCGCCAAAGAAGTAGCCCAGCAGAGTGAAGACCGTCGACCAGGTAATGCCGCCCAACACGTTAAAGATGACAAAGTTGCGCCAATGCATGCCGCCCATACCGGCGATGAAGGGCACAAAGGTGCGGATAAACGGGAAGAAGCGACCCAGGAAGATGGCCAGGTGGCCCCATTTGTCCAGGAAGTCCTCGGACTTTTTGATGCGCTCGGGCGTCATGGCCTTCACCTTGCCCGAGGCGATGATCTTTTGGCCAAAGAAATGACCGATCATAAAGTTGCACTGATCGCCCAAGATGGCAGCCGTCCATGCGACGGCCAGCAGAGCCACGATGCTAAAGCCGCCGTTGTGGGCAAAGAAGCCCGAGGCGAACAGCAGCGAATCGCCGGGAAGGAACGGGAAGAACACCACGCCCGTCTCGATAAAGATGATCAGAAACACGCAGCCATAGGCCATAAGCGGGCCGGCGGCGATCCAGCTGGCGATCGCGGTGCGCGGATCCTTAAGCAGCTCGGCGATAAAATTGATGAAACCCATGAAGTAAAACCTCTCAGTTGTGGGCGCGGACACGTCCAAGTTGACCAGTATACGGTTGTGACGCGGCAACGCACACGACCTTACAAAAGCGTGACTTCATTACCAGCAAGTTTGCATAATTGACACCCGTCGCGCAAAGCCGAGCAAGATTGCTCTTCCTAATCCCTAGCAAATCGCTATACTTTATTGAATTGCATTGTCGCGGCGCTAAGGGAGGGCGGCCGGTGAGCTTTATCAATACCATTCGCGAGGACATCAAGACCGTCCAGGCACAGGACCCCGCCGCGCAAAACGGCCTAGTCATCTTCCTTTCTTACCCCGGCCTGCACGCCAAGTGGAACCACGTGCCCGAGCACTGGTTGTGGGAACATGGACATCGCTCGCTCGCCCGCGTGCTCTCGCAAATCACCCGCCATATCACTGGCGTCGAGATTCATCCTGCCGCACAGATCGGCAAGCATTTCTTTATCGACCACGCCATGGGCGTTGTCATCGGCGAAACCGCCATTGTGGGCGACAACTGCGTGCTCTATCAGGGCGTCACACTTGGCGGCACCGGCAACGAGACCGGCAAGCGCCACCCCACCCTGGGCAACAACGTCACCGTGGGCACAGGCGCCAAAGTGCTCGGCAACATTCGCATCGGCAACAACGTCAAAATCGGCGGCAACTCGGTTGTCGTCAAAGACGTGCCCGACAACTGCACCGTCGTGGGCGTGCCCGGCCGCATTATCAAACGCAACGGCTGCCGCGTGTTCGAGGAGACCTTCGACGCCAAGCAGCATCGCGAGTACATGCCCGACGACGCAGCCGAGCAAAGCGCCCTCAACCGCCAAGGCATCACCGAGAACGCACGCCGGGTCAAAGAGCTCGAGCAAGAGGTGGCCGAGCTTAAGGCCCTCGTCGCCAAACTCGTGGACGAACGCTAAAAGCGGACGGCCGCCGACAACATCGACGCCAACGCAAAGGCGCGCCAGGGAATCCATCCCCGGCGCGCCTTATTCCTGATGTGACAAAGGGACTATTCCTTTGTCACATTATGCGAACTGGCTCAGATAGAGGTCGGCGTAGGCGCCCTCGACTGCCAGCAGCTCCTTATGCGTGCCCTGCTCGATAATGTTGCCGTGATCCATGACCAAGATCAGGTCGGCGTCCACGATCGTCGACAGGCGATGCGCGATCACAAAGCTTGTGCGCCCATGCATGAGCGCGTCCATGGCACGGCCGATGGCAAGCTCGGTGCGCGTATCCACGCTTGAGGTCGCCTCATCCAGAATGAGAATCGCCGGGTTGTTGAGCAGCACGCGTGCGATGGTTAGCAGCTGACGCTGGCCCTGGCTGATGCTTTCGGCATCGTTGGCTACGCGCGTGTCGTAGCCCTGAGGCATGGTGCGCACAAAGAAGTCGACCTGGGCGGCGCGAGCGGCCGCAACAATCTCCTCGCGCGTTGCCTCGGGGCAGCCGTAGGCGATGTTCTCGGCAATCGTGCCGTCGAACAGCCAGGCATCCTGTAGCACCATGCCAAACTGCTGCCGTAGCTCGCCGCGATCCATGAGGCGCGTATCCACACCGTCAAGCGTAATGCGGCCGCCGTCGATCTCGTAAAAGCGCATGAGCAGGTTGATGAGCGTCGTCTTGCCTGCGCCCGTGGTTCCCACCACGGCAATCTTCTGGCCCGGCTCGGCGGTAAACGACACGTCGCGCATGAGCGGCTTGTCGGGCGAATAACCAAAGCGCACGTGCTCAAAGGAGACGCGGCCCTCCACGCGACCCGGCAGCTTGGCGGCCTCGCCCGGCTGCGGATCGGCCTCCATCTCGGGCTCATCGAGCAGGTCGAACACGCGCTCCGCACTCGCCAGCGCGCTCTGCAGCGAGTTGAAGGTAAACGAGAGCTGCGTCATGGGCTCGGACGCCTCGTAGATAAACTGGAAGAACGCCTGGAACACGCCGACGGTCATGTGACCGGCGACCAGCATGCTGCAGCCCACGAGCGCAATCACAATCTGCGCCAGGCGACCGATAAAGCGAACCGCGGGTCCGACGGCGTTAATCATAAAGTCGGCCTTGGTGCTCACGCGCGCCAGCTCGCCCGAGGCCTCGTGCACCTCGGCAGAGCTCTGGTGCTCGCGGTTGAATGCACGAATCACCAAACGGCCCGAATAGCCTTCCTCGACCGCGCTCGTGATTTTGGACACCCACTCCTGACGCTCGCCCGTCACATCATGCGTACGGCGCGAAACCACCTTGGTCACCAGCAGCGACAACGCCGTAAAGAACAAAAAGACTAGCGTAAGCGGCACGCTAAACACGAACATCACGCCCACGGCGCCCACCACGGTGCCGATCGACACAAGCAGCTGCAGCAATCCGCGCTGCATGCTCTCGGACATCTTGTCCAAGTCGTTGGTCGCACGGCTGACGACCTCACCGGGACGATGCGCATCAAAGAAGGCAAGCGGCAGACGGTTGAGCTTTTGTGCGATGCGGTTGCGTAGACGCAGGTTGAGGCGTTCGGCCACGCTCGACATCAAAAAGCTCTGGAGCGCATAGAACGAGGCGGCGGCAGTCCAGATCATAAAGTAGACGAAGATGGTCTTGCCGCAGTTCTCCCAGGTGATGTTGAAGGTGGTTCCGTTGGCAAACGCCACCTGAATGTGGCCCCACAGCTCATCGATCACGCGGGCGCTATATGCCGGCGCGGCGGTGTTAAAGATGACATAGAACACAATGCTCGCAAACACGATATAGAAGCGCCAATGGTCGCCGGCAGCCTCGCTCCACAGGCGGCGCACCGTCGCCCAGGTATCACGGGGCGTCTCGTCTTCGTCTTCGTCATCCACGTCGCGCATGCGCTCTGCCTCGGCGCGGGCACGCTCATCCTCGGCTCGTTCGTTTTCCTCGTAAAGCGCTTGACGACGAGCCTCGCGCCCGGCCGCCGCCTTGGCGGCGTCATCCAGCTCGGTCGACGCGGCAGCCTGGTCGACCGTTTTATCGGCAGCGTCCGCAGCGGCGGCATCGACAAGGTCGCCCTGCTTCTTGAGCTCCTCGGTCATGCTACTCACCTCCCTTCATCTGCGATTCCGCGATGGCGCGGTACACCTCGCAGGTTTCCATAAGCTCGCCATGCGTGCCCAGGCCCACGACCTCGCCATCCTTGAGCACGACAATCTGGTCGGCGTGCAGAATCGTCGAGATGCGCTGCGCGATGATGAGCACCGCGGCGTCGCGCGTCTCGTCCTGCAGCGCATGGCGCAGGGCTGCATCGGTCTTAAAGTCCAGGGCCGAAAAACTATCGTCGAAGATATATAGATCGGCATGCTTCATGAGCGCACGGGCGATGGCCAGACGTTGGCGCTGGCCGCCCGAAAAGTTCGTACCGCCCTGCACCACCGGGGTATCGAGCCCCTGCGGCTGATCGAGCACAAAGGTGCTCTGGGCAACCTGCAGCGCATGAAGCATGTCCGCCTCGGTCGCGTCCTCGTTGCCAAAGCGCAGATTGCTTGCCACGGTACCCGAGAACAGCCACGCCTTCTGCGGCACATAGGCAATGCGCCCGCGAATCTCACCTTGCGAAAGCTCGCGCAGATCGACGCCGTCCAGGCGAATGATGCCCTTGGTGGCATCGTGGAAGCGCAGTAGAAGCTTTGCCACCGTCGACTTGCCCGAGCCCGTCGAGCCCACGATCGCGGTGGTCTGCCCGCGACGACAGGCAAAGCTCAGGTCGCACAGGGTGTCCTCGTCGGCATCGTCAAAGCGAAACGACATGTGATCGAACACGGCGACCGTATCGGCCCCGTCCTTTGAGTCGGACGCGGCCGCATCGAGCGTACGCTGGCCATCGACGATGCTCGGCTTAATCTCCAGCACCTGCTGTGCGCGGTTCAGACATGCGGCGGCACGCGGAAGCGTCAGCACCACCATCTGCGCCATCATCACAAAGAACAGGATCAGAAGCGCGTACTCCAGCACCGCCGAGATGCTCGCGATCTGCATGGCGTGGGCGCCCACGCGGTTGCCGCCCACCCACAGCACCGCCACCTCGGCAATGTTCATCAAAAAGAAGCTGGAGCTGTCGAGCCCCACAAAAAGGTGGTTGACCTTAATGGCGTTGTCCGCGTACTCGCTAAACACCTCGTCCAGGCGCTGCTCCTCGTGGCGCTCTTTATTAAAGGCGCGGATGACGCGAACGCCCACGATGTTCTCGCGCAGCACCACGTTCATGCGGTCGATAAAGCTCTGCAGGCGCATAAAAATCGGCGCGGCGTTAGCGACCGTAAAGACCGCCGCCACCAGCACGATCGCAACCACGACGCCCAGCAGCGTGCCCATGGCGGGATCGATAAACCAGGCGAAGATGATGCCCGCCACGGCCAAAAACGGCACCGGCAGCACCAGTTGAATCGTCTGCAGAATCGCCTGCTGGATCACGTTGATGTCGTTGAGCGAACGCGTGATCATCGAGCCCGTGCCAAAGCGCTCAAAGTCGCTGGCAGACAGCTCAAGCGACTTGTCGTAGACGGCGTTGCGGATATCGCAGGCCACGTTGGCGGCCAGGCGCGCCGAAAGATAGCAGCCCAGCACCGCGCCGCCGCTGGCCATGCCGGTCGCGATAAGCATGTAGAGGCCGTTGCGCAGGATGTAGTCGACATCGCCCGTGGTGATGCCGGTGTTGACCATGTTCGCCAGCATCGTGGGAACCAACAGCGTACCGACGTTGTCGATTAGCAGCACCAACAACGTCACCGCGACAAGCCTGCGATACGGCTTCATAAACCTCATTAAGAGTCGCACGACTCCCCCTCACCTTGATTCTCGGCCTGGCTCTCGGCAGCGATATGCTGCTTAAAGGCATCGCACTCATCGCCGAGCACCCGAGAGAATTTGCCGATCAAGCGCATAATCTCGCGCTGCTCACATGGCTCAAGCGCACCAAAGGCTCGCTGTTCGGCCTTGAGTGCCGGCAACGCATAACGCTCGGCAAACCGCATGCCCGCTTCGGTCAAACGCACAACCTTGTTCTTACGGCTGCCTTCGGCAAACTCCAACGTTGCGAAGCCCCGCGCCGTCAAGGTTTTAATTGCCGAGTTGATAGTCTGCTTGCTGTAGAACCATTCGCTTGTCAGACAGCTTACGGCAACACTGCCGCCCGCCGTGCTGGTATCGACGAGCATCCAGTAAGCGCAGTCCGAAAGACCGCAGGCGCGCGAGAACTCCGAATAGATATGGTCGAGTCCATTGAGCAACCGGTCGAAGTCGACCAGCGTAACCGCACTATTCATCTATCCCACCATTCGATTGTCCGATTTTTGACCAATTTTGTATCTCTAGATTAGTCCGAGTTTTGACTATCGTCAACAGGCTCTCCGCAAATGCTTGCACTTTTATGGCCTATCGGCAGAAAAAGACCGCCGGCGCGGGGGCAGCGCCAGCGGTCACGTGAAAATCGGGTTTTATTGCCCGTTAAGCGGCGACGGCCTCATAGACCGTAGCGCCCGAGAAGCTGTCATGCAGGCTCTTGCCGGCAATCCACGGCAGCTCGACGACCTCGCAGACCGTGTTGACCAGCTCGGAGCAGTCAGTAAAGTGGCCCTTGTCGTTGAGGGCCTCGCAATCCTGAACACGCCAATAGCCATCGGTGTGCGTGATGTAGTACTCGTGATCGTCAATCGTCACAAAAGCGCGCGTCTTGGAACGCAGCAGCTTCAGAAATCCTTCGAAGTCGGTCTCGACGACATCTCCAGCCTGGAACATGATGTTACCTCCTGGCCCGGCGCCACCACGGCGCATTGATAAACGTTGGTACTCCTTTAGTAAAACCTTTATCAGAGGTTATGCGTTCGTCATTTAGGCAAGTGGTAAAAAACCGCAGGGTAGACGGGATAAAACGTTTAACCATCCCATTTGTTTGTCACATTCTGAAGGTACTTTTATGCAAACCTACTTTCCCAATTGGGATCTACCCTTTTGGCCGGGCAATTGACCGTCTATCGTTTGAGCCCGACGGGTATGAACGGGGCATCTGCAACGCCACCGCAAGGAGACACCATGGAGACTATCGAAGCACTCATCCACCGCCGCAGCTGCCGCAAATACAGTGATCGTCCCGTCGAGGCCGAAAAGCTCGCACGCATTATCGAGGCCGGCCAGTATGCACCCAGTGGCATGGGGCGCCAGCCGGTGACGTTTGTCGCCGTCACCGACCCCACGACCGTTGAGCGCCTCTCGCAGCTCAACGCACAGGTCATGGGCAGCAACAGCGACCCCTTCTATGGCGCCAAGACCGTTGTGGTGGTACTGGTCGACCGCAGCGTGCCCACGCACCTGGAAGACGGATCGCTCGCCATGGGCAACCTGCTCAACGCCGCCTATGCACTGGGTGTCGACTCATGCTGGATTCACCGCGCGCATGAGGTCTTTGACTCGCCCGAGGGCCTGGAGCTGCTGGCCAGCTGGGGCCTGCCCGCCGACGGCAGCCTGCGCGGCGTCGGTCACTGCATTCTGGGCTATGCCGAAGACACGCTACCCGAGCCCAAACCCCGCCGCGACAACGTGGTGTACGTTAGGTAATTAGTTCCGCCGTTCTAACGAACGGCGGACCCGCTCGCAACTTATCTTGCCGATGGAGTTGTCGTCGTTTCGTTCGTGTGGGTCGTTTCGGCGCCGTCGCCCTGTTCGCCCTCGTCCTTTTGAGCGTCGGCGATGGTGGAGGCCGCCGCAACGATACCGCGCTGGGGCGCGACGCCCGTCTGGGTCTGAGCGCCCTCGACAATTTCTGTGCCTGCATGCGCGAGCTCGGGCGATTTAAACATCGCGTCCAAGTTGGCACCGTCGCCGGCGTAGCCAAGCGCAGCGAGTGCGATGACGATCACTGCAACGACGACCGCGATCGGAACATAACGATGCCAACCAGCCGGATTGAGTCCGCTGCGACGAGCCGCCCCGCGGCTGATGTAGCCGAGCGTGCCGTCGTGCTTGAGCTTTGAACCCACCACGCGTTTGCGGTCCCACAGCGAGGACTCTGCCTGCATTGCCAAGCGGGCACCTGTCGAAGGATAGCCGTATTTAGTGCGCTTGAACGAGCCGTCAAACCCCGAGGCGTGTTTGCCCCACGTCACCGATGTTGTGCGTCGGTTAACCGGCGCGGCGCTCCGCCTTCTGCGGCTCGGTTTTGTAGTCTCAGCCATACGCCCCCGCACGCCGTAACCAAATCGAAACAATAACGCTTTGGACTGTAGCACACGCGTCGCGCGCGGTCACGGGCGCCTCGCTCAACGGTCATCGTCCTTCAGTAAGCGCCACAGCGTTGTTCGGCTTATGCCCAGCACCTCCGCCGCACGGGTTCGGTTGCCGTGGAGATGATCTACAACCAGATGCGCGATATCTCGCTCGGTATCGGCCAGCGGTCGCAGGATATACAGGTCGCTTTCGAGTGTCGGGGCGCCAAAGGTTGCGGTCTTAATCACGTCCTCTTGGGCTAGCACTTCCTCCGCCACAGCGCGATCCACCGTGCCCGCCCCCACCAATATATACAGTCGTTCCGAGACCTCGCGGAGCTGCAGATAATTGCGCGGCCAGCGGTAAGCATCGAGCGCCTTCGTCGCCGCGGCAGACAGCGTGGGCGCTGCCGTCCCAAATGCACCAGCGAGATATTCCAAATAGCGCGCAATCTTTTGCGACGTGGCTCCCTGCTCGACGATTGCCGGCGCCACGCTCACCGCACAGGCGAAGCGCTCGGTCACAAAGGCGGCTTGATCACTTTCGCTGCCGCCCGGCATGTCATTCGCCGTCAGCACCACATGGCAGCGCGTCGCCAACGCGGTGTCGGCCATCGTGGAAACGAGCTCGCGGAGACGCTGGGGGCCAACCGTGTTCCAGCCCTCAATGCAAAGCGTCAGCCCCGTTTGGAACAACGGCGATTCGGCGCTTTTGAGCAGATGGCGCCAGCCGCGATCCGTTAGCTCATCGAGCGCAACGGCAACAAAGGGCTGATCGACAAAAGGACCGTCCAGATAGAGGCGCATGGCAATCTCGACCTGACCCGTTCCCAGCTCGCCCTCGAGCATAAGGGGCACACCGCGCGCGTAGCTCTCGGCGACCGGCGCAGCCACCGAGGCAGGCCCCTCAACGATGCCGTACGCGCTCGATTCGTAGCGGGCCTCAACTTCGTCGGCGTTGAGCCACTCGATGCCCGCGTGCGCCGCGGCGCCGCGCACCTCGCGGACCACGACGACCCAAAGGCCCCCGCCCTCTTTGTCGGCGGGGCGAACGGTCAGGCTCAGGCGCGTACCCGCACGCCCCATAACCAGACGCGCGCCGTCTCCTATACGGTCGAGGCGTTCGGCAACAAAAGCTGCCACATCCCGCTCAAGCGCCGCGTCATTCATGGTCGAAATCGCGACGTCCCCACGCGCATCGATTGCCAATGCCGAGGCCCCGGCAGCAGCCAGGGCCTCGGTCAAGATGTTCAGCTTGGCATCGCTATCCATGATTTGCCCCTGTCCGCGGCGACGTGCAACCGCCGACGGTCGCACGACCGAGTGTTTCAAAATTGAACGATATTGCTCACCAAACACTATAGGGCAGAAAGCGCCGTCCTGCGAGTATAGGTGTTGCCCCGCATCGCCATCCTGGCGGGGCGATAAGAGCTCTTCGGGACTTATAAACCTGCGGACAAGCCATACCCGCAAGAGCTCCTATCGCTCCACCGCAGGCTTGCGCTCACCAGCAACCAGCAACCAGCACGCGAATAAGCTACTTCTCTACCAGATTCCCAGCACGTGCTGCATTCCCAAGCTCATGCACGCAATGCCAATCCAGCAGCAAAAGCCCAGCGCGATGGGCTTGCCGCCCTTTTTGACCAGCTCGACGATATCGGTATTAAAGCCAATAGCCGCCATGGCCATCACGATAAAGAACTTCGAAAGCTCCTTGATGGGCGCCGTAATGGACGTGGGAAGCTGAAACACCGTGGTGACCACGCTTGCCAGCACAAAGAACAGCACGAACATGGGAAACGCGCGTTTAAGCGAAAACGTGCTTTTGGCGTCGCCGCCGGCCTTACGCGCCAGATGCATCTGCCAGCATGCGAGGACCAACGTGATGGGAATAATGGCCAGCGTCCTGGTGAGCTTGACCACCGTGGCGCTCTCGAGCACATTGGCACCGGGATGCATACTGTCCCAAGCACTCGCCGCAGCCGTTACGGACGAGGTGTCGTTGATGGCGGTGCCAGCAAACAGGCCAAAGCCCTCGTTGGTCAGTCCGAGCATACCGCCGAGCGTTGGAAACACGAGCGCCGCGATAACGTTAAACAGGAAGATGACCGAAATAGCCTGGGCAATCTCGCGATCGTCGGCATCGATGACGGGCGCGGTCGCGGCGATGGCAGAACCGCCGCAAATCGACGAACCCACACCCACAAGCGTCGCGATCTTACCCGGCACGTTCATGACGCGGCAGAGCACAAAGGCAATGACAAGCGAGGTCGAGATCGTCGCCACGATAATCGGCAGCGACTGGGCGCCCTTGGACAGAATCTGCGAGAGGTTCATGCCAAAGCCAAGCAGGATGACCGCGTACTGCAAGATCTTTTTGGACGTATAGGTAACGCCGGCGGCAAGCGGCTCACGACGATGCTTGGGAAAGACAAGTGCCAGAACCATGCCGATGAGGATGGCAAATACCGGCCCGCCGACCACCTCAATTTGTTTGCCGAGCAACGTCGCGGGAATGGCGACGATCAGGCAGAATAAGACGCCCTTCCAGCGCTCGCGTACGGTATTCGCCAGTTGCATATGGGATTCCTTCTTTCTATTTCACGTTTGCGACGGCTTATGATACGGCAACGTTGAGCACAATCCCGTACAAACGCAGGCAAAAATGTCGCAAAAGTTATCGGGCGGCGATTGAATTTCCACCGCAGAGAACTGATTCGCGGCATAATAAACAACTGACATATGAGTGTGGAAGAACGTTTGTGAGGCGCTATGGAAGAATCGATGCACATCGGCGAGCAAGAAACGAGCCTACAGGACCAGTCCTACCACACCATTCGACGCAAGATCGTCTATCTGGACTACAAACCGGGCGAAAAGCTGGGCGTCAAGCAGCTGTGCGACGACCTGGATATGGGGCGCACCCCTGTGCGCGAGGCACTGGTGCGTCTGGCGCAAGAGGGCCTGGTGCGCACCGTGCCCCAAAGCGGCACCTATGTCTCGCCCATCAACCTCACCCTTGCCGAGAGTGCCTGCTACATTCGCGAGCACCTGGAAAAACAGGTGATTGTAGAGTGCTGCGCGCGCGCCACCTCGGCAGGCGTCGAGCAGCTCGACCGGGCCATCGCGTTGCAGGAAAAGGCCATGGCCGAAGAGGATCGCATCGGCTTCTTTTTAAGCGACAACCTCATGCACCGCATGATCTTTAGCATCGCATGCCGTAGCACCGTGTGGTCGTGGCTCGAAGAGACCAATGCCGACCTGGAGCGCTTCCGCTGGCTGCGCGCCGCCACGCAGGTTCTCGACAATCAGGACATCGTGAACGAGCACAAGCAGATTCGCCGCGCTATCGCCGGTCGCGACCCCATCGAAGCGAGCTTTTTGGTCAGCAAGCACCTGCATATGATGTTCCGCAACCAGACCGAGGTCCTGGACCAATATCCCAAGTACTTCGAGACCAGCAAGCTCCGCTAACCTGCCAAAACCACCACAAAAGGGACAGACACCTTTGTGGTGGTTTCTCCGTACAAAAAGGCCCGGCTCTGTCTGATGACGCGGAGCCGGGCCTTGGTCGTTATAACGGCGGAACCAACTACTCGACTGTGACACTCTTTGCCAGGTTACGGGGCTGATCGACGTCGCAGCCGCGCAGGATGGCCACCTCGCGGGCAAGCAACTGCAGTGGGACGCTCGCCGTGATGGGGCTAAACACGTCGCGGACGGCCGGCACACGAATGATGCAGTCGGCAATCTTGTTGATTTCCTCGTCACCCTCGGTGGCAACGACAATAACCTTGGCGCCGCGCGCCTTGCACTCCATAAGGTTCGACACGGTCTTGTCGTAGGTGGCACTCTTGGTGGCCACAGCGATGACAGGGAAACCCGGGTCAATCAGGGCAATGGGGCCGTGCTTCATCTCGCCGGCGGCGTAGGCCTCGGCGTGCAGGTAGCTGACCTCTTTGAGCTTGAGCGCGCCCTCGTAGGAAATAGCAGCACCCATGCCACGACCCACGAACAGCGCCGACTGCGCGTCCTTGCACAGCAGGGCGGCCTCATGCACGGCCTCGGTCTGGGTATCCAAAATCCACTGAATCTGCTCGGCCGTATCGGAAAGCTCGCGGAACAGCATGCGCGCCTGTTTGGTGGTCAGACGGTACTTAACCTGCGCTAGCAGCAGAGCCAAAAGCGTAAGGCTCACGACCTGGCCGATGAAGCTCTTGGTCGAGGCGACCGCGATCTCCTTGTTGGCCTTAGTGTAGATGACGCCGTCGCTCTCACGCGCCACGGGGCTGCCCACCACGTTGGTGATGCCGAAGACCTTGGCACCCTTGATGCGCGCGTCGCGAATGGCGGCAAGGGTATCGGCCGTCTCGCCCGACTGGGACACGGCAACGACAAGCGTCGTCGGCGTAATGATGGGATTGCGATAGCGGAACTCGCTGGCCGCCTCAACCTCGGTGGGGATGCGAGCCCAGCCCTCGATGAGATTCTTGGCAATGAGACCGGCGTGATAGCTGGTGCCGCAAGCGATCACGTAGACGCGGTCGATGTCGTTGAGTTCCTCGAGCGAAAGGCCCAGTTCGTCGATGTCAAGCTCGCCGGCCGGCGTCATACGACCGACCAGCGTGTCGCGCACGACGCGCGGCTGCTCGTGGATTTCCTTGAGCATAAAGTCGGGATAACCGCCCTTTTCTGCCATGTCCAGGTCCCAGTCGATGTGGGTGACCTTGGGCTCGATAACGTTGCCAGCCTCGTCGGTGTACTCGACGCCTGCGGGCGTGAGCTTGGCAAACTGACCGTCCTCGAGCACCACGACATCGCGGGTGGCGTCGATGAGCGCGATGACATCGGAGGCGACATAGGCGCCGGTCTCGCCCGCGCCGACCACGATCGGGGAATCCTTGCGGGCCACGGCGATCACGCCGGGCTCGTCAGCGCACACGGCGGCCAGACCATAGGCACCGACCACGTGGGTGCACGCCTCGCGCACAGAGGCCATCAGGTCGTGCGTCTCGGCATAAGCCTCTTCGATCAGATGCGCGAAGACCTCGGTATCGGTCTCGCTCTTAAAGTGATGGCCGCGGCCCTCCAGCTCTTCGCGCAGCTCGGCGAAGTTCTCGATGATGCCGTTGTGGACGATGGCGATACGACCGTCGCAGCTGGTGTGGGGGTGAGCGTTAACGACGGAGGGCCTGCCGTGGGTGGCCCAACGGGTGTGGCCGATACCGCAGGTAGCGTCGCTGTCAATGTTGGAAAGCTCGCTCTCCAAGCCCGCGACCTTGCCCACGCGGCGGATGACGTCGAGGTGCGCCGCGGCGCCCTCGCCCACCTCGAGCGCGACGCCCGAGGAGTCATAGCCGCGATACTCCATGCGCTTGAGGCCCGTGACCAGGATGTTCTTTGCAATATCAGAGCCGGTGTAGCCGACGATTCCGCACATAGGATAAATCCCTTCGTTCGCGTGACTGCAAGACGTCCACGCACAAGGGGCGCTGAGACGCATAACGTTCGAGTATTGTACTCACGCAGGCGCAAGCTGATATACCAGATGTGGTATCTCAACTTAGATACCACCCGATGCACACATGCCCAGCCGGTCCAAACCGCCACAATGGGGACAGGCACCTTTGTGGTGGTCGCGCTGGCAACGGCGTTTCCCCAGATAAAACCTGCCAAAATAAACCTGTCACTTTTTGGTTGGTTTAGGATGCTACAATCTGGCTTGTACTTGAAACGCATCAAAGGGGCCGCTATGGCAAAGGTTAAAATCAGCGACGTCGCGCGCGAGGCCGGGGTTTCGCTTGGCACGGTTTCCAACGCGCTCAACCATCCCGAGAAGTTGCGCCCCGAGACCCTCAGGCTCATCAACGAGACCATCAATCGCCTGGGCTACCTGCCCAACCAAAGCGCTCGTCAGCTCGCGGGCGGCGCCACCAAGTCCTTTGGCCTGGTGCTCCCCCGTCTCGACCACGGCTTTTCGCTCCAAATCGCCAGCGGCGCCCACAACGAGGCCCGCAAGCACGGCTACGATCTGCTCATCGCCAATGCCGATAACGACGATATTCTCGAGGATCATTACCTGCGCTATTTTATGGGCACGCAGATGTCCGGCGTCATGGTTCAGCCCATGGCGTCCCCCGACTGGCACCCCGCTATGACCAAGATGCCCGTGCCGATCGTCTATCTGGACATCCATTGCTCCGAGCCTGGTTACTACGTGGCCGCCGACAACGAGGCACAGGGGCGTATTATCGCCGAGCTCGCCATCGCCCGCGGCGCACGCCATATCACCGTTGTGGGCCGAGCGGCATTTATGCAGCTCGGCCTGCGCGTCCTTGGCATCCACAAGGCACTTGCCCTGCATCCTGATATCAAAATTGAGGTCATCGATGCCGGGGAGTGGAATACCGCAGCCGACGGCTACAGCATCGGTACCCAGATTGCCGAACGCCCTGCTGACGAGCGCCCCGATTTTGTCATCGGCCTGACCGACGTATTGGCCTCGGGCGTTATCTCGGCGCTGACCGACAAAGGCATTTCCGTCCCCGGCCAGGTCCGCGTGGCCGGCTGCGACGGCAACCCGCTCGCTTGGAGCGGATCGGTCCCGCTCACCACGGTAGCACCCCCAGGCTACGAGATTGGCCGCAAGGGCGTTCAGCTGCTCATGGAGCAGATCGAGGATAAGCCTGCCGCCAAGACCAAACGAGTCCGCATCGGCTCCGCCGCGCGCACCGTCACCACGGCCACGGCCGCCGAGGACATTAACCGTCAGGAGCTCGTGCGCCCCTTCTTGCTCGAACGTGTGAGCACCCAAAAGGCCGAGCAGCACCCGACGGGCCCATCCGCGGCCCCAATAACCGACATCAACCTGGGCGCCTACCTGTAACAAAAAACGCCGCAACGGGAACAGTCCCGCTGCGGCGTTTTGCTGGCCCCATGTTCCCTCCCCGTTTAGCCGGACCTGCGGCTACGGATATTTATGGAATGTAATCCATTTTTCATTAACTCTTTTGTTAAAATAGATTCAATTCCATATTTTTAGATATTTCCTATAAGTATTGATTTTGCTCCAGTTTTTTCTCGCCAAGAAAGGGGTTTCATGAATCTGATTGATCGCAAACAGTACCTCGACTGGCTCATTTCGTGGAAAGACTCGCACGTCATCAAGGTCGTTTCGGGCGTGCGAAGGTCCGGCAAATCAAAGCTATTCGAAATCTACCGTAGCTACCTGCGCGATCATGGAATCACAGGCGACCAGGTTATATCCCTCAACTTTGAAGACCTGGAGTTCGAGTCGCTTACGTCGTATAGAGCACTCTACGACTACATTTCCGCCAGACTCGTCCCCGATAAGATGAACTACGTTTTTCTGGACGAGATACAGCACGTCGAGCATTTCGAAAAAGCCGTCGACAGTCTTTTTATCAAGGACAATGTCGACCTCTACATAACCGGTTCCAACGCTTATCTGCTCTCGAGCGAGCTGGCAACTTTGCTCTCCGGCCGCTACGTAGAGCTCAAGATACTGCCCCTATCCTTTAAAGAGTTTTGCTCGGCAAAAACCAATGACGGAAAGGCTCCCGCGCAGTTGTTTGACGAGTACATCACCCGGGGCTCTTTTCCCTTTATCGCCGAGACGGGTATTCAGGGACCCCAGGCGCGCGATTATCTTATGAGCCTCTACGATACCATCGTCATACGCGACGTTATCGAACGCCTGAAGGTCTCGGACGTCCCGACCCTGCGCGATATCACCAAGTTCCTACTCCATAGCATTGGAAACCGGATCTCGATTAAAAAAATCTCCGACACGCTCTCGTCCAACGGCAACAAAACCGACCAGAAAACCGTAGCCAAGTACCTCAAAGGCTTAACAGACAGCCTTGTGTTGTACTTTGCTCCGCGCTATAACGTGCGCGGTCGGCAGCTTCTTTCAACAAACGGCAAATACTACGCCGTTGACCTTGGACTTAGAGGCGCTCTCGTCAAAACCCAAAGCAGCGATATCGGTCATATCCTCGAAAATGTTGTTTATCTCGAGCTCCTACGCCGTGGATACGACGTCTACGTGGGCGATATCGACGGCGGGGAAATCGATTTTGTTGCCCTAAACTCAGACGAGACAGCCTATTTTCAGGTTTCAGCCACAACGCTCGACGAAACTACCCTCAATCGAGAGTTGGCCCCCTTTAAGAAAGTCCGAGACAACTACCCCAAGACGCTTCTTACGCTCGACACGCTGTTTGCGGACGCGAACTACGAAGGAGTCCGCAAGCGCAACGTGATCGACTGGCTCCTGGAGTAACTTGTAACGTCATAACCCTCCGCCAGCTCCTTACCAAGGCCGCAGCCCCAGTCGCTTAAAGCACAATGCCCCTCTTATCGGCCAAAACAGCAATCTTGGCGTGATAAGAGGGGCTGACTGCGTCAGCGCCTCCACGCAGGCGCCGTTGCCGCCACCGTCCTGCGAGCTCGGGCGCGGGACATGGCGACTCGCGTGCAAACGCTAGCGCACGGCCTTGACTGCCGCCGCCAGGTCGAACAACGTATCGAGCACGGCCTCGCAGCCATCCACCACGTCCTGCGGCAGCGGCACGATATCGGGGACGGCAAAGACATGGCAGCCGGCCGTAATGCCCGAGACGCAGCCGTTGCGAGAATCCTCGACCACGGCGCACTCCTCGGGAGCAAAGCCCGCGCGCTCGCAGGCAAGCAGATACATCTCGGGGTCGGGCTTGCCGTGCACGACGTCCTCGCCGCAGGTCACCGTTTCAAACTTGTCAAAAAGACCAACCATCTTAAGGTTGCGCTCGGCCGTAACGAGGCGCGACGACGTCGCCAGGCCCACGTGATAGCCCGCAGCCAGCAGCTCGTCTATGCACTCGGCGGCGCCGGCCTTAAGCTCCAGATCGGTCTTGACCATCTCGTCGCGAATCTCCCTATGGCGACGATAGATTGCCTCAGCGGTTTCGCGGCTGCCGTAATGCCCATCAAGGATCTCCATGACATCGGGCAGCGTGCGACCGATAAACTGATGGATCAGCGCATCATCAATCGCGAATCCCAGCTCGGCCGCTCCCGCCTTCCACGCCTTGATACCCAAACGCTCGGTATCGACCAGCGTTCCGTCCATATCAAAAATAACAGCCTTGATCATATCGGTCCCCCATCGCTTCGCGCTGCTGTACTCCCGCAACTTTACCGCACCTGTAAACTTGTATATAACGTATATAGCATATTGTACTTTCGTTACATAGATAGAAGTCTTATGACAAGCGGCTCGGTAGGATTATAGTTTTCGACCGAGTACTCAACGGCAAGGATCGATTCATGCTTTCAGACACCACCGCACCTGCAGAGGGGCTTCAGGACAAACTCGCAGCGCTTGAGCAGCTACTTTTGGCATACGGACGCGTCGCCATCGGCTTTTCCGGTGGCGTCGACAGCAGCTTTTTGGCCGCGGTCTGCGCCCGCATCATGCCCGCCAGCACGCTTCTCGTTCACCTCACCACGCCGCTCATCGGCACGCCCGAGCAGGCTTCGTTTGAGCGGGCGGTTGACGGGCAGACCGATGAGGGGCCGCATTTCAAGCTCCCCGTGCTCAACCTCTCGGTCGATCAGCTGCAGCTCCCCCAGGTAGCCTGCAACGACGCCGACCGCTGCTACCACTGCAAGCACGCCGGCTTTACCGCCATCGTCAACCACGCCAGGTCGCTGGGTTTTCCCACCGTCATCGACGGCAGCAACGCAAGCGACCGCGGCGACTACCGCCCCGGCATGCGCGCCGCCCAGGAGCTCGGCGTGCGCTCGCCGCTTATGGAGGTCGGCTTTACCAAGGACGAGGAGCGCGAGTTGCTGCGCGCCTGGGGATACCCCGTCTGGAACCTGCCGGCAGGAGCCTGCCTGGCCACGCGTGTCCCCACGGGCGAGGAGCTCACGCGCGAGAAGGTCGATGTAATCCGCGCCTGCGAGGACTACCTGCACGACCTTGGCCTGGACCAGGTCC
The DNA here is from genome assembly GCA_905214435.1 of uncultured bacterium. Lineage (GTDB taxonomy): Bacteria > Actinomycetota > Coriobacteriia > Coriobacteriales > Coriobacteriaceae > Collinsella. The sequence goes on along the minus strand of CAJMMA010000004.1, from coordinate 9,567 downwards.
GCGCACGCCTCGTCGGCGGCTGCATGCATATCGAGGCCGCGCCGGCAGACGTCGCCAAGATCGCCGCCCTCGGCAGGACCGCGGTCAACGACGAGGGCAAGGCCCCGCTTCCCGCCGCCATCGAATCTGCCCTGCGCAACCTAGGCTGCGGCCATATCTCCCCCGAGGTCACCCCCTACATCCACGGCAACATGAATCAATAGCGCATCCCAAATAAGTTGCGGTGGAATAGTTCCTGTTTTGCGGCCTATCGGGCCCAAACAGGAACTATTCCACCGCAACTTCGTTTGATGGGCATTGACCCGCAGACCTGCCAAAAAGGGACAGGTTTATTTTGGCAGGTTTTATCTGGGAAAATGTCGCAAGACAACTGCCTCTCTAGCACCCCTCTAACTTCGAGAGGCACTTGAGAGGCGTCTCGGCCGCACCTACTTTTTCCGATAGCGGCGGTTACAGCTCGTCGATGAACCCATTACTTCAATGAGTCCTTTATCCGGCAGCATTGGCATTCCATCTCTCTAAACCAATAGATTTATCTCTCTAACTTTAGAGAGATAAGCACTTTGTTTTAGAGAGACCTTTAGAGAGATATAACGAATTCGCTGCTAGATTACCTAAGGCTGTCTCTCTAACCGACTTTATCTTTAGAGAGACATTTAGAGAGACGAGCGCGACCCCTCTAATGAATGGAACACCGCAGCCGACAGCTACGGCATTGGCGCCCAGATCGCCGAGCGCGCCAGCACCCAGGCAAGCAGCTGCGTCGAAGCCACCGTCATCGACCTCGGCGCATACCTTTAGCGCACGGCCTTGACCGCCGCCGTCAGATCGAACAGCGTGTCGAGCACGGCCTCGCAGCCGTCCGCCACGTCCTGCGGCAGCGGCAAGATATCGGGCACGGCAAAGACGTGGCAGCCGGCCGTGATGCCTGAGACGCAGCCGTTGTGTGAGTCCTCGACCACGGCACATTCCTCGGGAGCAAAGCCCGCGCGCTCGCAGGCGAGCAGGTAGATCTCGGGATTGGGCTTGCCGTTCAGGGTATCCTCGTTGCAGGTCACCGTTTCAAACTTGTCAAAGAGACCGACCGTCTTAAGGTTGCGCTCGGCTGCAACGCGGTGCGACGATGTCGCAAGGCCCACGTGATAGCCCGCAGCCAGCAGTTCGTCCAGGCACTCGGCGGCGCCGGCCTTAAGCTCCAGATCGGTCTTGACCATCTCGTCGAGAGCATCCCTGTAGTGGGCTTCGACCGTCTCGACGATTTCGCGGCTGCCGTAATGCTCCTCAAGGATGTCCCTGACATCGGGCATCGAGCGACCGATAAACTGATGGACCAGCGCATCGTCAATCGCAATCCCCAGCTCGGCAGCGCCCACCTTCCATGCCCTCATGTCCAAACGCTCGGTATCGACCAGCGTTCCGTCCATGTCAAAAATGACAGCCTTGATCATATCGGTCCCCTTCGCCGGCTTGCGTTACCGCAGCCCCACCCCACTTTGCAACTTGTATATAACGTATATATCATATCGCGCCAAGCTGCTGAAAGGGACAGGTTTATTTTGGCAGGTTTTATCTGGAAAAACGACCTGCAGCGTCTCCTGCTAGACTGGTAGATTCGCAACCGACTACCCAGGAGCCCCCATGTCGCGCAAGTCCGCCTACAAGCAAGTACTTTCCATCGGCACCGCCGTGGTGCTGGGATTTGCGCTGTTTACGGGATCACTCGACGGGGCGCCCAAGCTGCTGTCGCCGCAAAGCGATGAGCAGGCGGCGGCCCTGGCCGAGAAGCAAAACGAGAGCCCCAGCCGCACCGACGACGAGGCGGACCTGGTCGCCCGCCTCGAATCGGGAACGGCAAGCTCCACGGATTCCCAAAACAGCCAGGACTCTGGTGATGGCTCCGAATCCACCACAACCGGCACCGGCGACGACACTTCCGCAGATAGCTCCACCACCCCCATCGACGAAGTCGAAAACCCCGATCTCGACCGCGCGCGCGGCGTATACCTCACCAGCATTCCCGACTACGCCGGCAACCCCTACGTTGCCCTTCGCGCCGATGGCACGCACCCGCTCGGCACACCGTCGTTCACGCTCGATGAATACGAGCGGGCCACCGAAGAAGGATGCTTTAAGAAGTTCTCAAAGCTCGACAGCCTGGGCCGTACCCGCAAAGCACTCGCCTGCATAGGACTCGAATCGCTCGGCAAAGGCAAGCGCGGCGATATCTCACGTATCCACCCCGCCGGTTGGCACCAGCAGCGCTACGACTTTGTTCCGGGCCAGAGCCTCTATAACCGCTGCCACCTTATCGCTTGGTCGCTCTGCAGCGAAAACGCCAACCGCAAAAATCTCCTGACCGGCACGCGCTATCTCAACGAGACGGGCATGTTGCCGTTTGAGGAGCAAATCCTCGGCTATATCCGCGACACAGGCAACCACGTGCTCTACCGCGTCACGCCCATGTATAACGAAGAGGAACTCGTCTGCCGCGGTGTCCGCCTCGAGGCGCAGTCGGTCGAGGATCACGGCAAGACGTTGTGCTTCCACGTGTACTGCTACAACCTGCAACCGCACGTGCAGATCGACTACGCCACCGGCCGCAACCAGGCCAACGGCAACTAATCCCGAAGTAAGGACAGACCCCTTTTTGAGATTATGCCACTCGCTCTGCACCATTAGTCAAATTCGGAGTCTGTCCCCACTTTAGAGTTGAGGAGGGATTCAAGACTACGGATGTAGATGGCGAGCGCGCGCTTGAGCTGGTGCTCCCAAATGCCCTCATTGGGACCGTGCTCGGGACCGACCCAATCGGGCAGAGGCTCGGTTCGGTCGAGCGGACCGAACCCCACGGCGCGAGGAAAATGATGTGCATACGTGCCCCCGCCGATGGCAAACGGTACCGCGGGCCGGCCCGCGAACTCCTCGTAGGCACGGCGGAGCACCATGACCTCGGGCGATTGGGGGTCCATGGTGAACGGCTCCCTCGTATGGGTGATACGCACCTCGCAGCCGCACTCGCGCGCCACATCCTCGATGCGACGGCTCACCCGCTCCACATCGGCCGCACCCGGAAGGCGCACATCGAGTGTGAGCACAAAACGCCCTGCCTGGGTGCGTACAGTTCCGCCGATACACGTGAGGCCGCCGAACAGCTCGTCAGCGACATCGATTCCCAGGCCGGAGCCGTCCCATGCACCAAGGGCCCGTTTGCAAAAGCCAAGGAACTCCCGTTCGGCTGCGCTGCAGATACCGCATGCGGCCAGATAGGCCGCCAACACGCCAATGGCGTTCACAGTACCCGCCGGTTCGGCAGCATGACCGGCGACGCCGTGGGCCACAATGCGGGCCACGGCGTCGCCGACGGGCTCCACATCGATCCCCTCGGCGCTAGGTAGCCCATCCATACAAGTGTCCATGCGCACGATCGCTTCGGCGCGCGCGGGCACCGCGTTTCTCGCCACGCCGCCCGTAAGCTCGATGATCGCCCCGGCGCCGTCGACAGCGTGAGCGACCTCGGCGTTGACGCAGCCCTTCTCCCCGCAGCAGACGGCAAACTCGGCATCGGGTGTGAACAAAAATGCCGGTGGTTCGTGACCCGCTAGGTAGCGACGCACGTCCATCATGCCCGCCTCCTCCGAGGCGCCCAAGATGCAGCGGAGCGTCCGCTGCGGCTTCCAGCCGTTGCGCACGCGGCGCGCCAAAAAACCAGCAGCATAGATCGAGGCCAGCGCCGCGCCCTTGTCATCGAGCACGCCGCGGCCCATAAGCACGCCCTCGCGACGCGTTAAAGCATAGGGTTCGACCGTCCAGCCCTCACCCGCTGGAACCACGTCCACATGGGCAATCGTTGCCACCTGTTCGGGCGTCTCACCGGCAAGCTCGCCATACGCGACGTACCCGTCGCAGTCAACGATCGAAAGCCCCTGGCGGCGCGCCACATCCATCGCAACGCAAAGCGCCCGATGACATTCCAGGCCCCACGGGGCGCCCGCCACGGCGCGCGACTCGTCGACCACGCTCGGCACGACCACGAGCGCCTCAAGATCATCAAGAAAGCTCGGCCAGACCTTGTCCACATAGGCGCGAATCTCGGCAGCCGGCGTCAGCTCGGTCCCCGTTGTCGATCCAGCAGCGCCCGCCACGCCACATACGGCCGCAAACACCCCGCGCGCCTCCATCGTCTCATCACTCATCGCTCTTCTCCTCGGCATAGCCAAAGTCGCGCCCTAAGAACGCGACGGTCTCCTCATAGGTGCGCGGTAGGCGCACTTGGGCGCGCTCGGCATCGTGCAGCACGGAGAACAGATAGTTGAACATGCTGCTCTTGTCGGCCAGACGCTGACTCGCAAGCGTCACCACCACCAGGTCGATCTGCTCGTCGCCGTCGCACAGGGGCGCGTCGGGCATGATGGCGAGCAGACGAAACGTCGAGGCCGCGACCGGCGTGATGGCATGCGGGAACGCGACATGTCCCAGCTGCAGACGGTCACCCTGACGCTCGCGATCCATGATGAGGGCCGCCTCATCTGCCGAGATCGCATGCGCTGCCACCAGCCCGCCGAGGGCGCGCGACAGCTCATCGAGGTAGTCGCCGGCCCCAACATGCAGCTCAAGATAGCTCGCACGCGGCAGCAGGCTCGCGATATCGCGCTCGTAGAGCACACGCAACGCCATCTGGCGGATGCGGTCGACCTCGTAGGCCGAGAGCACGCCCGAAAACGAGAGGTCCCATTCACGTGCGGCCTTAAAGTTTCGCACTGCCGCGGCGTCGCCCACCACCAGGTCGAACGACCCATCTTTGAGCGCGCGCCGGGCGAGCGGCTCGCTGTCCACGAGCTCAACCTCAACGCCGTCGGTGCCGCGCTCGATCAGGGATTTGTTGATAGTCGCCACGGAGGGTCGCCCGCAAACCAAAAGCAGACTCACGGGGCTGCGCGTGAAGTGCTCCAGCGAGGCCAGCACGTAGAGCGAGAGGAAGTCAGGCTCTACAAACAGGCGCTCGTCGAACGCGCGCAGGCACTCGGAGAGGTCGGCACCGAAATCGAACTCGAACGGATGCTCCATACGGATCCCGCGCATCTGCTTTTGGATCTCCACCGACATGAGCGTGGGAAAGAGAGCGCAGCGCAGCACATGGTCGAAGATAAGACTACCGAGGTCCTCGCGCGTCGACTTGATGCCGTGCGAGGCGAGCACCTCGCCGATGCGCGCCAGGATGGCCGCACGGCACGTGACCAGGCGGTAGAGCAGGTCCTTCTTGCGCTGCTGGAACTCGGTGACGGCACGCGCGCCGGCATCTGCCCCACCCGGGGCATCGGGCACGAGCCACGCGCTGCACCAGACGGCAGCAAGCGTCTGCATCCTCAGCTGGCGCTGTGACAGATACGGCTCCATGAGTAGGCGATATTCCTCGCCCCGCTCGCCGATCAGGCGCATCAGGGTATCCCAGCCGCACGAGCGCTCGAGCTCGGCGGCAATACCAGTATTGTCGATGGCGAGCGCTGCCAAGAGATCCGCCGGCCCCATGCCGCTAAAGTCTGCATCGATCCCGTAGCCCACACGCGCCTCGAGCGCAACGACTCCGCGCAGCCGAACGTTGATCTCATCCATCGCTGCGCGCACGGAGCGGACCGAGAGATAAGTCTCCCCCGAAACCTGCACCGTCGAGATCCCCGGCCGAGAGAGCACGCACATGAGGACACGTGCCTCATCGGTGAGGTCCCGCGACAGGACGGAGGCGATTGCGTCCTCGGACGTGACCACCAGATGGTAGTTGGGATCGCTCGAGATGGTGCCGGCACCCACGGACTCGAGCCACGCGCTCACGCTCGCCACTTCGCGCACCACGGTACGGCGGGAGACGCCGAGTGCCTCGGCGAGCTCGGCGCCGGAGCGTGGGCCGTCGTCGAGCGCCCGCAGGAGCTGTCTCTGTCTCTTGCTGATCATGCCGCTACGAGCGGATGCCGGCGAGCATCCGCTCCATCCCCCTTTCGACCTTCGAGTGCGAACAGGCGAGATTCATGCGCAGGTACCCAGCACCGCCGTACGTCTCGCCCGACATGATGCCCACATGGCCCACCTCAACGAGCCGGCGCTGGAGCTCGGCCGCATCCAACCCCAGGCCCGAGGCATCCATCCAGGCAAGATAGGTCCCCTGCGGCACCGCAAAGCGGATCTCGGGCAAATTGGCGGCAAGGAAATCCTTGAGCGCCTGCATGTTGCCGCGAATATAGGCCACAAGCTCGTCCACATACTCGGAGCACGAGCGATACGCCGCCATCTGGGCAGTCATCCCCAAGATACTCACGCTCGACAGGGCGTTTTTTTGCTTGAGCTCGAACAGGAAGCGTTCGCGCAGGTCATCGTCGGGGATGAGCGCATAGGACCCGATGAGCCCGGGCGTGTTGAACGTCTTGGAGGCCGAACACAGCAGCGCCACGCCCTCGCGCGTGATGTTCGTCACGGGTGTGTAGGGAGTTTCGCCCAGAATCATATCGCGATGGATGTCATCCGAAATGAGAAAGACCCCGTTGGCATGGCAGAGCTCCACAATACGAGCAAGCTCACCTGCCGTGAAGACCTTGCCTGTGGGGTTATGCGGGTTGGTGAGCAGCATAACCTTTGCCTCGGGGCGGGCAAGCGCCACCTCAAGGGCATCCCAATCGAGACCGTAGCCGTCCATGGCGCTCGCCTGAGCAACGGCCACAAGCTCGCGCCCGTTGCCCTCGATCAGGCCGTAGAAGGCGTCGTACATGGGAGTGAGCGTCACCACGGCGTCATTCGGCTCGCTCACCAGGCGAATGACCGTCGCGGCCGAGAAGATAACGCTCGGGCTGTACACGACCCAGTCCATGTCCACGTGGGACGCCCCGTCCCTGGCAAACCAGCCGGCAACACTACCCTTGTAGTCACTATGGTTCCAGCGGGTATAGCCAAAGATGGGGTGTTCCATGCGGGCGCGGAGGGCATCCATGACCTCGTCGGGCACGGCGAAGTCGGTGTCCGAGATGGAAAAGGGGAGCACGTCTGCGCTGCCAAACCGGTCGGCCGCATAGTCCCATTGGGTGCTGTAGGTACCCATTCTGTCGATGACGCGATCGAAGTCGTAACGCATTTCCCCATTCCTTTCATTGAAACCTGCGGAGCCGCCGAACAGACCGGCGACCCCGCAGGACTAATTATTCTATCGAGACTTAGGCGTTCTGAGCCTCGCGCTTCTTCATCCAAGCGGACTTGAAGACGATGATGAGGGCGATGTTCAGGACCAGACCCACAGCGACGGCGATGTAGTAGCTGGTCGCTGGGTAGATGAGGCCCAAGAACGGATCGAAGATGCCGATGCCCGGAGCGATACGCTGAACGCCAAGGGCCATGGAGATAGCACCGGCGACGCCGCCAGCGATGACGTTCGCGGAGATCATGGGCAGAGGCGCAGCCAGGGCATAGGGGATGGCCGGCTCGGTGGCGACAGTGGCGCCGACGATGAGCGCGGGAATCGCGGAGTCGCGCTCGGCCTGCGTGAAGAGCTTCGGGCGGATCCAAGTGGCGATGGCGGCGGCCATCGGCGGGAGGATCGTCACGACGCCCACAATGCCGTACCAGTCGTATACGCCGGAGCCCAGCAGGGAGAAGGAGAAGAACCAAGCGGCCTTGTTAACCGGGCCACCCATGTCGAAGGCGAGCATGGCGCCTACCAGGAAGGCGGCAACGAGCTTCATCGAGCTCGGGATGGAGCTCAACAGGCCGACGAAGGCGTTCATAAGCCAGGACATGGCCGGGCCGATGATATAGTACGTGCCCAGGCCAAAGATAAAAAGCGTCACGACCGGGATGATCAGGAAGCCAAGCAGGGACTGGAAGCTCTTGCCCAGGTTGATCTTTTTCATCGCCTTGACGAAGTAGCCGATTGCAAGGCCAATTACGCAGGCGCCAAGGAAGCCAGCGCCGACCTCGGTGCCGAGCAAGTCGGTGCTGTTGGCGAGGTAGCTGCAGATGAAGGCGGGCATGATAGCGGGCTTATCGCCGATGGCGTTGGCGATAAAGGCGCCCATCATCGGAATCATGAACGTGAAGCCCAGACCGCCGATGGTGTTGAGCACCCAGGCGAGCGAAGCCATCTGGCCGTCGCCGGGGGCCACGTTGGGAGCGCCGAACTGGGCCATGATGGAGCCGATGGCCATGAGCACGCCGCCGCCGATGACAAACGGCAGGGCCGCTGAGACGCCGGCCATGAGATAGCTCATGATGCCGGTGGTGACGCTCTCCTGCTTGGCGCCAAGCTTGACCGCGGAAGCCTGGAAGACCTCGGCTTCACTCTCAAGGTTGCCCATAAGGCTGTCGATGCGCTTGAGGGCCTCGGAAACGGGCACTTCAACGACCTTCTTGCCGTCGAAGCGAACACGATCGTCATCGTTCATGCCGCGACCGAGCGCGAGGACGACGTAGTCGGCCTCCTTGATCTGCTCGGGCGTAAGCTTGTTCTCGACGCCGCTGGCACCCTGGGTCTCGACGTGAACCTCATAACCCAGCTCGGTGCCCTTCGTCTTGATCGCCTCGGCCACCATGTAGGTGTGTGCAATGCCGGCCGGGCAATTGGTGACGGCCACGATTGACTTTGCCATATGCTTCTCCCCTCTTTCCTTTCACACGGGGTTGAACATTACCTGCTATCCGACGACGCCCCGGATGAGGGCGCACACGTCTTCGATGGAGTCGCCCTTGAGATGGTCGACGAAATCCTTGTGCACGAGGCGACGCGCCAGTTTGGCGAGCAGCTGCAGATGGGTGTCGCTGCCACTCTCGGGGACAAGGATGTTGATGACCGTGTCGACGGGAGCGTCGTCGAGCGCGTGCCACTCGACGGGCGCGGTCAGGCGCGCGAAGAGAATGGCGGGGGTACTGACGTTGGCGCTCTTGGTATGTGGGACAGCCACGCCGTTGCCAAAGCCCGTAGAAGCCTCGGCCTCGCGCTCATGAAGGTCGGAGACGATAGCGGACGCATCGGCGGCGACGCCCAGTTCCACGGCCTTCGCGGCGAGAGCCTCGAAGACGGCGTTCTGGTCGGCGGCGTCGACGGCATCGAGTGTGTGTGTCGAATCGAACAGTGCCATGTCTGCCTCCTCTCGTTTGTTGTCGTTTCTCTACGCCTTTTAGTTTAGGAGGTATGGGCAAACCGCTTAACGGGCGCTTTGTCACCCGCGGTGTGCACGTCCGGGCCCCTCATACGCCCAAGAGTCACCCGCGTGCCCCGATTGCGTCGCTTTTGTCACCGGGGAGGTGGGCAAGCTCCGAGCGCCCGGCTCGCATCGCGCGCCGAATGATACAGCGTTAGACAAACGGCTCGTCGCAGAAGAAAGGCCCGCTCCGGAACTTGTCCGGAGCGGGCCACACCCGCCCCCAACCCAAATTGGGGTTATGTCGCGCGACGTTACACGCGGGCTTGCTACCTTCCCGCGTTGTACAGCTCCACGAGCTTGGCCTGAACGTCATAAGGCACCTGCTCATAGCCTGCAGGCTTCATGGTAAAGTCGCCCGTGCCGCGCGTGATAGAGCGCAGGCGCGTCGAGT